>NZ_LR607318.1:0-1062 GCF_902162175.1 Bartonella saheliensis | reverse complement strand
CCATTGCTTACCAAATCATTGACGTGCTCATCCGTATATTTCTTCGCATCTTCAAGAACTATCTTCATCTGTTGATCCGTGTAATCATGCAATTGACCTCCAGTAACAGCCTCTTTCGAGCCACTTTCAATCCGACCTTCCGCTATATTGTCTATCAAAACTGGATCACTTTCATTGCCACCTACCAACGTGATCTTATTCGTCTTCTTTCCATCTTCTCCTTTATCATACTTAACCGCATCATTCGTTACCGTATTTTCAATATTTTCTACCTTTTTATTAACATCCTCTACACTTTTTTCAACTTCGGTAATCCTATTATTTGTATTCCAAAGTTGGCTACCATTAACAGCTTCTTTTGAATCTTTGGATACGTCACCATCCTCTACATGCGTAATCTTACTATCATCACCATTGTGACGCGCATCATAACCGCCTACTTCAGCATTCCAATTTAAGCCGTTCGTTGATACATTCTGCGCTACATTCGTTATACGATCGTTCATTCCTGAAAGACTGTTATTAACACCTTCAAACGCTCCAGAAACACTATCATAGCTCTTACTCTCAGAAGAACTGCCATCACTCTTGAACTGCGTGACTTGGAATGTAGGGGCTGTCCATTGACCATTCTCATAATGAGCTCCTCCTCCTAAATACTGCGCTAACGTCTGATTCAATTGATACAACTGATTACCCGTGATCGCTTCTGTCGACCCCGCTGAAACAGCTCCGTCAACAAGATGGCTAAGCTTACTATCACGCTTACCATGAACCGCTACAAACGCTTCATCCGCATCACTCCACAACAGTGCATTCTTTTCAATATTGTCTGAAAGATTATGTTGAAGTTTTGCAACAGAATTATTCACACCTGCAAAAGCAGCCGCTACATTATCATAAAGCGTTTCCTCAGAACTGCCATCCTCCTTAAAGCTTACTATCTTGAAGCTTGGTGCTGTCCATACACCATTTTCATAGCCTGCTCCTCCACCAAAAGACTGCGCTATATTGATCGCTGCTGTTTGAAGATTATTCGTTACAGCCGTAACATTCTGATTG
>NZ_LR607317.1:0-1067 GCF_902162175.1 Bartonella saheliensis | reverse complement strand
GGTGTGAAATGGAACAAAGAACAGCAGAATGGTTTCAAGCACGCTTAGGTAAAGTCACCGCTTCAAATATTTACAACATACTTAGTAAAACAGCAAAGGGAACACCTACAAGTAAATATGAAGATTACAAAATCAAACTCATTACAGAACGTCTAACGGGGCAAACAAGCCCCTATTATGAAACTGAAGATATGAGATGGGGCATTGAAAATGAAGAAGATGCCTTGAGAGAATATGCATTCATTTATGATACACAAGTCACTCAATGCGGTTTCATTCAACACCCCATAATAAAAATGGCGGGGGCTAGCCCTGATGGTCTGATTGATGAAGATGGCTTAATCGAAATCAAATGCCCTAGATCGACTAATCATATGCGTTTCATTATCAATAATGAGATCAAACCAGAATATCTTGCACAAATGCAATTCCAAATGGCTTGTACGGGGCGTAAATGGTGTGATTTTATCAGCTATGACCCACGTTTTACGGGGAACAAATCTCATTTACGTATGAAAATCAAACGTATCCACCGTGATGACAAACATATTGAACAAATCAATCAAGCAGTTGAAAGCTTTTTAACTGAAATAGAACAAGAGATACAAAGAATCTCAACAAAAGCTGCTTAACATTATGGGGGTGCTTTTTCTGTGCCTCCTAGCACCCCCGCCCTTTCATAACAATTTTCAAGCAATGCGTGATTCACGACACGGGTGAATTGCACTTCAAATTAGGAGAAAAGATATGGCACCGCGACCCGCTACCATAACACAACCAGCCATTGCACGCGCTTTACGAGAAGCTAAAAAGCAAGGCTGTGAACTCGTAGAAATCAAACCTACCGGCGAACTGCTTATCTATCTTAAAGACAATATCCCATTGCCAAATTCAACTAATCATTCTGACAAATCATGGAACTTGTTACCTGATGATTATGATATCGTCTTATAGGATATTGCCATGCCAAAACCACGCCCCCCTCATTTAGTCAAAGAAGTCACACGCCATGGCAAAATCATATGGTATGTCCGTATTAATCATGGAAAACGTATTAGAATACGCGG
>NZ_LR607196.1:0-166815 GCF_902162175.1 Bartonella saheliensis | reverse complement strand
CCGCAGAAACAACCAAAATGGCACCATCCATCTGTGCTGCCCCTGTGATCATGTTTTTCACATAATCTGCGTGTCCTGGACAGTCAACGTGGGCATAGTGACGGCTTTCCGTTTCATACTCAACGTGCGCTGTAGAAATGGTAATTCCACGGGCCCGCTCTTCTGGTGCTGCATCAATTTGATCATATGCTTTAAACTCACCAAAAAATTTCGTAATCGCTGCTGTCAACGAAGTCTTCCCATGATCAACGTGACCAATCGTTCCTATATTAACATGCGGTTTTGTTCGTTCAAATTTGCTCTTCGCCATCGCTATTAATCTCTTAACTTTATTCTCTGTCTTTGTTAGCACCTAAAAACAGGCCTGCAGAACTGAATTCAACTGGACCGTAATCAGCCCAATCACCACAACTCTTAGACGGAAAATCCCGCCCACTTTAATAATGGAATATCTTCCATTATACCTACTTGCCCAATCATCAACAACTATTTGGAGCGGGTAGCGGGAATCGAACCCGCGTATTCAGCTTGGAAGGCTGCTGCTCTACCATTGAGCTATACCCGCTTAACCCACGTGCGTACTAACTCTCCTTCGATGGATGGTGGAGGGGGTTGGATTCGAACCAACGTAGCATACGCAACGGATTTACAGTCCGCCCCCTTTAACCACTCGGGCACCCCTCCATTACACCGACAAAGTCGCGCGATGAGGCATCACGACAATCATCTTGAACACCCATTCAATTCAATCTGATTGCGAAGTGGTTATGACGATTACGATTGTATCTGTCAACAGAATAAATACAATTCTGTACAAATTTCCTGCTCATAACGTTAAATCATAGATTTTTTCTAGCTATTTTTCTTATTAAAACGCTATAAAGGAGTTATGAAAGAAAAAACATCACAAAATTCTCATTATGCTCGTTTACGTCGCCGATATCGCGATGCAAAAGGCTTTCCTTCTCGATCTTCTACATATCTGAAGAAGGAAGCCGCTTCTTTGCAGCAAGGAACTATCCATCTTTATGGCATTCATTCAGTTCAGGCTGCTTTAAAAAACCCAAAAAGAATTTTTAAATGTCTTTACGTTACACAAAACGCCTTAAAGCGATTAAATATATCCGAATCAGATTATCCTTGTCCTGTTACATTATGTACCCCCAAATATCTTGATTCGCTCGTTGGAAGTGAGGCAGTTCATCAAGGGATTGTTTTAGAAGCTTCTCCTCTCAAACCATGCCAACTATCGGAACTCACCAATACTGATCTAGTCATTGTCATGGATCAAATTACTGATCCACATAATGTTGGCGCTATTATGCGCTCTGCCGTTGCATTTAAAGCTAAAGCACTTATTACCACTTGCCGTCATTCCCCCCAAGAAAGCGGTGTTCTTGCAAAAGCGGCATCAGGGGCTTTGGAAATGATTCATTATATCACCGTAAGAAACCTCGCAGAAGCTCTTCAAGAGCTCCATCAAACAGGGTTTACAAGCTTTGGCCTCGATTCAGAAGGGAATCAACCTCTAGAAACAACATTAACAGGGAATAAGATTGCTCTTGTTTTAGGCGCAGAAGGGAAAGGCTTACGAAAAAAAACACGTGAAACAGTTTGCGCTTTAGCTCGCCTTGATATGCCTGGAAATATTAAATCATTAAATGTTTCAAATGCAGCAACAATAGCACTTTATATAACGCATAAATATCTTAGATTCTAGCCTTTATTTTTTGTGAAATATCAAAAAAGCCAACCAATAAAAAACCCGTAAAAAACCCGCCAATATGCGCTTCCCATGCTATTGAGATACCATTTTCTTCAAACAAAACGGAAGAAATACCTATGATAAAATCAGCCGCCAACCATACACTTATATAAATAAGTACACTCTTGGAACAAAGAGCTTTTTTGATGGATAATAAAGTCCCCAAAGGTTTTTCGTTTTGCCCATTGATACCTAAATAACCACTAGGAAAACCATAACGTGCAATAGCCCCCATCATTCCAGATACAGCACCTGACGCTCCAACAAGTGATATGATACTTTCTTGATGAAATGTAAAATATGTCAAAACGGAAGTAACTGCCGTTAGCACCCAAAAAATTAAAAAACGTAGAACACCAAAATGCCTTACTAAAGGAGAGCCAAAAACCAAAAGCCAAACCATATTAAGAGCAACATGTTTAAAACTACCATGCATAAATGAATAACTCACCATGGTATAAAAAAATGCGATAGGATCCGACTTAAACAATGCTGGTGTAAATGAAAAAAACTCAAGACTTTCAATATAACGCTGATGAGAAAAAAAATACTGAGGAATACAATAAAGACAAAAACAAATTACGATCAAGACAACAATAATAAAGGGAACATTCAATAAAGGTTCTTTAGGTTTTCTCGGCAATCGAGAAACATTCTTATATGGATGATAAGAAACTTTCATTGGATAAAATCTCTTCTTCTTCAGAATAATTGGTTATTCTTTACAAAAAATAAAGATACCACTCCCAATGATACGGAGTTTTTTTTACGCTTCTTCAAGATTCCTTTTTTTATTTTCAATAGCTCACCATAAAAGCACCAGTCTTTTATACAAAAGATTTTGAAAAGCGTAGATATTAAAAATATAATTTATAAAATGAATAACATCCTACTTATTGAAATGTGCAGTTTATCATGCCATGTATAAAAGCTTATGAATAAACAAACTCCTTATGGAGCATTCTATTATAAAAATATTAAATAGATATATGTTGCTTTTTGTCAGAAATATACCAATTTTTTATTTTTTTAATCACGCTATACTTTAATTGAAACTTTATGCCTTTTTAAATAGTCTTATTCACACGTCCGCCACTTATAACGAATAAGGCAATCATTTTGATCGATTCAATATAAGAAAACTCTCAATGAGAGAATCATAGAAATTTGAGCCTCTCATTCAAATTTTAAAATGATAAATAATTCTTATAAATCAATTTACTACAAATATATAATACATTATCACTGAAGAGGTAGATTTTGAGAACCCTGCTCACAATCTTTTAACCACACATCATAAATAGGATGCTCAACAGCGTTTAAACCAGGACTATCTGCAAACATCCAGCCTGTGAAAATACGCCGTATTTTTTTATCTAATGTTACTTCATTGACTTCAACAAAACCTGTTGTACGCGTTGGTTCATCTTTAGAGCTCGTATAACAAGCACGAGGCGTTACCTGTAATGCACCATACTGATAAACTTCACCAAGAGAAACTTCAAAACGCGTCGTCCGACCTGTGATTTTATCAAGACCTGCAAATACAGCAATTCCATTGCTAATACGTTCAGCCCGCCCCCCACTATTTAAGGATAAAAGCACTAAAATTCCCATTAAAAAAATATAAAAATGCCTCAACCCTAACAATAAAGAAAACCTCATCATATCAAAACCAATCGTACCTCCAAAACAACTCTTGTTATAACGTAGAGCCAAAAAAGATAAAAACACATGCGCCCATTAAAATATTTTATTTTTTAGGTGACCACGCATCATAATCTTCACGTACACAAGGACTCTCATCATTGTAAGGAATAGCCCCCTTTGGTCGATAAGCCTCACTTGTTCCTGTCATATTTGCAACGTGCGGCTTTTCCCATTCATAGGGATGATAATCCTCCTGTGTTGGTGGACACTCACAGCGATGATGAATCCAACCGTGCCAACCTGGTGGAATAGTAGAAGGTTCAGAATAGTCTCTATAAACAACCCAACGGTGCGGGTAACCATCCTTATGAAGTCCCCCTTCATAATATATATTGCCAAATTGATCTTTCCCTATCTGCTTACCTTTACGCCATGTAAAAAAACGCGTACCCATGGTATTACCATTCCACCAGGTAAAGATTTGCTTTAAAAAACGAGCCATTTTCTATTCCATTTCTTCAGTATGCTCATGCTGGAATAAATTTGTTAATGCTTTTAATTACCAAAAAAGTTGCTGGTAAATTCAGATACAACTCCAATTGATAGGATAATTTTTTATCCGTTAATTTCGAGAAGATATCATATTTATAAATTCTTCTCTACCCCACAAAATTTAATCTATGCCAAGTTTCATCTTAACTAATTCATTAACAGTTTGAGGATTTGCCTTACCACCTGTTACTTTCATTACCTGTCCAACAAACCAACCTGCTAAAGCAGGTTTTTGCTTTGCTTGCGCAACTTTATCAGAATTATTAGCAATGATCTCATCAACGGCTCTTTCAATAGCCTTTGTATCTGTTACCTGTTTCATATTGCGCTCTTCTACAATTTGGCGCGGATCTCCCCCCTCATTCCAAACAATCTCAAAAAGATCTTTGGCAATTTTTCCAGAAATAACGCCTTCTTTTATAAGATCAATAATGCTTCCCAATTGATTTGGCGATACTGGTGACTCCTCAATTTCACGATTATTTTTATTTAAAGCCCCTAAAAGATCATTAATTACCCAATTGGCAACTATTTTTCCATCACGCCCATACGCTACTTCTTCAAAATAATCAGCGATAGCTTTTTCTGTCACAAGAATGGAAGCATCATACGCTGTCAATCCCATTTCTTTAACAAAACGCGCTTTTATAGCGTCAGGCAATTCTGGTAAATCCGCGGCCAAAGCATCCACAAATGCTTGATCAAATTCTAATGGTAAAAGATCAGGATCAGGAAAATAACGATAGTCATGCGCTTCTTCCTTTGAGCGCATAGAGCGGGTTTCTCCTTTAGTGGCATCAAAAAGCCGAGTTTCTTGCTCTATGACGCCTCCATCTTCTAAAATTGCGATCTGACGACGCGCTTCATACTCAATCGCTTGACCAATAAAGCGTATAGAGTTAACGTTTTTGATTTCACAACGCGTTCCAAACGCTTCACCAGGACGACGAACGGATACATTGACATCTGCACGCATAGAACCTTCATCCATATTGCCATCGCAGGTTCCTAAATAACGAACAATCGTACGCAATTTTGTCATATAAGCTTTGGCTTCATCTGATGAGCGCATATCAGGTTTAGAAACTATCTCCATAAGCGCAACACCAGAGCGATTAAGATCCACAAAAGACATCGTTGGATGTTGATCATGCATTGATTTTCCAGCATCCTGTTCAAGATGTAATCTTTCAATTCCTATTTCAATATCCTCAAATTGACCATTTGAATCTGGACCAACAGATATAATAATCTTCCCCTCTCCTACAATGGGATAGCGAAATTGAGAAATCTGATACCCCTGCGGTAAATCTGGATAAAAATAATTCTTACGATCAAAAACAGATTTTAAATTAATACGCGCTTTTAATCCCAAACCTGTTCGAACTGCTTGACGAACACATTCTTGATTAAGAACAGGCAACATCCCTGGCATAGCCGCATCAATAAGTGATACATGATTATTCGGCTCTGCACCAAATTTGGTTGATGCACCTGAAAAAAGCTTCGAATTTGATATGATTTGCGCATGAACCTCCATGCCAATGATGACTTCCCAATCACCTGTAACGCCAGAAATAAAACGCTTAGAATTAGGTGCGCGCGTATCAATGATGCTCATTGCCAATCCACTACCAATATTTTAAAACATATCTCATAGTTTATTTCAAACCATTTACAGTACAAGCTTAGAATATAATATCACAACAACCCAATTCCATCCGGCTTGTTTTGTTTGCGGAAATATTAAGCTTTTTTAGGGGCCTTTTTCTTAGCCGATGTTTTCTCTGCAGATTTTTCTTTCGCAGCAGATTTTTTCTTTGCCGGTTTTTCTTCAGAGACATCTAATTCGTCATACTCTTTCATTAATTCTTCAATCGTCACTTCTTTATCTGTGACTTTTATCTGTGCTAACAAATGATCAATAACTTTTTCTTCAAAAATCGGAGCACGCAGATTTTCAACAGCTTCCGGTGTCTTACGGAAAAAGTCCATAATCTCTTTTTCTTGACCAGGATATTGACGCACTTGCTCAAAAACAGCTGCTTTTAGCTCATCCTCACTAACTTTAACACCGACCTTCATTCCAATTTCAGAAAGCACTAAACCAAGACGAACGCGACGTTGTGCAAGAACACGATATTCCTCCCGTGCCTTTTCTTCTGTAATACCCTCGTCCTCAAAAGTACGCCCAGCCTTTTTCAAATCATCATTAACCTGAGCCCATATATTATTGAATTCAATTTCTAAAAGTCCTTCGGGGATCTCAAAATTATAATCAGCATCTAAAGCATCAAGAATTTGACGCTTGACTTTTTGACGTGTCATCGAACCATATTGACTTTCAATCTGTCCACGAACAACCTCACGCAAGCGTTCTAAAGATTCTAAGCCGACTTTTTTTGCCGCCTCATCATCAATTTTTAATTCATCTGGTCTAAAGACAGCTTTGATAGTGATGTCAAACTCTGCTTCTCGTCCTGCTAAATGCGCTGCACTGTAATTCTCTGGGAATTTTACAGAAATTGTTTTTGCATCCCCAGCTTTTACACCAACCAATTGCTCTTCAAAACCAGGAATAAATTGTTTTGACCCAAGAATCAGTTGTGCATCGTTATCTGCCCCACCTTCAAATGGAACCCCCTCAAGCTTACCTAGATAATCTATAGTAATACGATCACCTTCTTCGGAAGATCCCTCTTTTAGGGAATAATTCCGTGTAGAAGAAAGGACGCGATTGACTTGCTCATCAATATCCTTTTCAGGAATAGCTGCAATTTCACGCGTAACTTCAATATGTTCAAAGGCTTTAATTTCAATTTTTGGTAAAACCTCATACTTTAAACTAAAAGTAAAATCGGCTTTTCCATCTAGAATCTTTTCATCTTCATCTATATCAATTTCCGGCTGCATCGCTGGACGTTCATTGCGGTCTGCTAAAACAGAACGTGGCGCATCAGCGAGTATCTCATTGAGAATCTCTGCCATAAAAGATTTACCATACATTTTTCGCAAATGCCCACCTGGCACTTTACCGGGACGAAAACCATTAAGCCTGATCTTCCCCTTGGTATCATCCAATCGTTCATTCAACTTTTTTTCTAAATCTTTCGCTGGAACCACGATCTTAATTTCGCGCTTCAGTCCTTCATTAAGCGTCTCGGTAACCTGCATTAAACACCTTCATTTTTCTAAGGAAAGGGAGAACCCCTCTCTAATCATCATTACATTCTAACACTTCAAGTGTTACATTACCATGAAGCGGAATTCCAGACACGTAGAAATCCGTAGCACTTAAGGGATTGCTTTGGTGCGGATGGAGGGACTCGAACCCCCACGGTCTCCCGCCAGAACCTAAATCTGGTGCGTCTACCAATTTCGCCACATCCGCTCAAACTTAGCAAGCTAATAACCTTATACAAGCGGCGTTTCTATACCATTAATTATAGAAAAAAAGCAAACAAATATATTAAAAAAAACTCAATACACGTCTTTCTTACAAAGAACAAAACAAAATCTATGCTTTTCATACACAGCAACTTACGCTAATAAGTCGACTATGTTAAAGACATTTGATACTCCAATTCATATTATCGGTGGCGGTCTTGCGGGGTGTGAAGCAAGCTGGCAAATCGCTCAATCAGGAATTCCTGTTGTTTTGCATGAAATGCGTCCCCAAAAAAAATCAGATGCTCATAAAACTGATAAATTGGCAGAACTGGTTTGTTCAAATTCCTTCCGTTCTGATGATTCATCAACAAATGCCGTAGGGCTTTTACATGCTGAAATGCGATTAGCAAAATCATTAATTATGAAAGCAGCTGATGCCAATAAAGTCCCTGCGGGAAGTGCTCTTGCTGTTGACCGTGATGGATTTTCAAAAACCGTGACATCAGCACTTGAAAACCATTCGCTTATAACGATCAAACGCGAAGAAATTCAAGAAATTCCTAGGGATTGGAAACACGTTATTATTGCAACAGGCCCCCTTACCTCGCCTGCACTTGCTCAAGAGTTAAAAGCAATAACCGGTATAAAAGCCCTTTCTTTTTATGATGCTATTGCACCTATTATCCATACCGATAGTATTGATATGAATATTTGTTGGTATCAGTCTCGCTATGATAAAATTGGTCCTGAGGGAACAGGAAAAGATTATCTTAATTGTCCTCTTAATAAGGAACAATATGAAGCATTCGTTGAAGCATTAAAAAATGCTGAAAAAACAGAGTTTCGTGACTTTGAAAAAACGCCCTATTTTGATGGATGCCTGCCCATTGAAATTATGGCTGAGCGCGGACTGGAAACTTTAAGACATGGGCCTATGAAACCTATGGGCTTAACTAATGCCCATAATCCCGCCGTTAAACCCTATGCTGTCGTTCAGTTACGCCAAGATAATAAACTCGGAACGCTTTACAATATGGTCGGTTTTCAAACAAAACTAAAATATGGAGAACAAGTTCGCATTTTTAGAATGATTCCCGGTCTTGAAAAAGCAGAATTTGCACGTCTTGGCGGTCTTCACCGCAATACCTATCTCAACTCTCCAATCATTCTTGATCAAACCCTTCGTTTAAAACAAAAAAAACAACTACGCTTTGCGGGGCAAATTACCGGATGTGAAGGCTACGTAGAATCAGCAGCTATAGGGCTTCTTGCTGGGCGTTTTGCCTCTGCCGAATATCATCAAAACTGTCCTTGCCTCCCCCCACTAACTACGGCATTTGGTGCTCTTTTGAATCATATTACGGGGGGACACATTATAGATGAAGAAGCAGAAAGACAATCCTTTCAGCCAATGAATATCAACTTTGGACTCTTTCCCCCTATTGCTTCTCTTAAACATTCAGGAAAACGCTTGCCAAGTAAAGAAAAAAAATTAGCAAAAAAACAAATTATAACAGCGAGAGCTCTCAATGATTGTATTCAGTGGTTAACAGATAAAGAATCAAAGAGCCCCTGTTTATAACAAAGATACATGATTCGATTCTCATCTACTGAACAAATTTCTATGACTCTCGTGAAAAAATATATTCTAAAGCCTTGTTAAAAATACTATCTCAATCGAGAGATTACTGTCTTATATTTCGGCATTTACTCAATAATATAAAAGATATGAAATAATTTTTGATAATAGAAATTTTCTTTGTTTCTATATAAATTAATTTAAAGGCATAAAATAAACATATCAATATTATCAATATATAATAATTTATTTTAGTACTATTAATATTTTTATACTCCATATATTATTTAATCATAATATTTTTTATTTCCTTAATATTTATGATAGCCTCTCATTTCAATTTTTCTGTGATGAAAAAAATACTCTCTTGCCTAGCACAAGTAAAATAAAAATATGGACCCAAGATATTTAAAACAGAACTGAATACATCTCTTCCATCTTAAATATCGTAATTTTTTGATCTCAGACTCTCTTGTAGCAATCAATAAAGACCATACGCTTAGTCCCTCAACTGCTAGATCACACTAGCGAGACTGATATTGTAAGTTAAGAGAACTATTAAAAAAAAATAAAACTATCCTTTATGCACTGGCCTCAAATGCCTATAGCGGCCAACAACGTTATAGAAACTAAAAAAGATAGCATGATATCCCCAACGAGCATCCCTATTAAGCAAAAACGGTGGTTTATAGTAGATTTTATACATTTCACAGAGTTTTTTTGTTTTATACTATTAATACTGTTTCTGAAGAAATGCTTTAGCAGTTCCATATAATAAAAGTTAACCCATATTTTATAAGCTATATAATACCCCATTATTAAAATAGAATATTTATTGAAAAGATTAAAAATTATACATTTCAAGCCTATGGCATTTTATGAAATTTCTACAATCATTTTTAAAAACATTAGTAATTCATAAAATGAGAAAAAGGGTATAAAGACTTAAAATTTTTATATGAAAGACGTATAGAATATCTCTGTATAAGAAATATCTAATAAAAAAACCCGCTTATAAATAAATCGGGTTTTTTTTATATTGTTTAAATTATTTTTTATTGACTGCTTCTTTAAGGCTTTTTCCTGCAGAAAATTTAGGTACAGAACGTGCTGGAATATCGATTTCAGCACCAGTTGAAGGATTACGCCCCTTTGTTGCAGCACGATGAGAAACTTCAAAAGAGCCAAAACCTGGAAGACGCACATCGCCTCCTGAAGCTAAAGCTTCTGTTACAGAAGCCATAAAAGCATCAACAACAGCACCAGCTTGTGCTTTCGAAACACCTGCCTTTTCAGCAACAGAACTAACCAGTTCACTTTTATTCATAAGATATTTCCTTTCCCTATATTAGCTGACAACATGACCTAATCATGTTATTGGTCAGTTTATTGAAAAGTACAGCAAACAGAAGTCTTATTTTTATCCAAAACATTGTTTTTTTAGCAATAATCACAGTTATTCACGGAATTTTTCACTTTTTTTAACAAAAAATAGAATAATAACCACGACAATGCCTTCTGCACCTTTTAAAATGCCGATATAAGTAAGATGAGTGAATCAGTGCGCAATCTGTATTCCTTCACTATCACTGTTCTCTGACCGGATAGGGACAGCCACTGTAGAAGGTTCTTTCCACTCAATCGTGTCAGGAAAACGAACCAAAGCGTGTTTCAAAACTTCACTCACATGATTTACTGGAATAATTTCCATATTATTTTTGACATCATCAGGAATATCAACCAAATCTTTTGCGTTTTCTTCAGGAATAAGGACTTTTTTTATCCCTCCTCGAAGCGCCGCTAGGAGTTTTTCTTTTAATCCACCAATTGGTAAAACACGTCCACGTAAAGTAATTTCACCAGTCATTGCAATATCTTTATGCACAGCTATCCCTGTAAGGACCGAAACAATTGCTGTCACCATAGCAATCCCAGCAGATGGTCCATCTTTCGGTGTCGCTCCCTCTGGAACATGAACATGGATATCGCATTTTTCAAAAAGTGGAGGTTCAATCCCAAAATCGACAGCACGAGAACGCACATAAGATGCTGCCGCGGAAATAGACTCTTTCATAATATCACGCAAATTTCCAGTTACAGTCATCTTGCCTTTGCCGGGCATCATCACACCTTCAATGGTCAATAACTCTCCACCAACTTCTGTCCACGCAAGACCTGTTACAACACCAATGTGATTTTCTCCTTCAATCTGATTGTAATGATAGCGTTTAACACCCAAGAAATCATCAAGATTACTTTCTGTAACCTTTACAGATTTTTGATGCGTTTTGAGAATTTTTGTAACAGATTTACGGGCTATTTTCATAAGTTCACGCTCAAGATTACGAACACCTGCTTCACGTGTGTAAAACTGAATAATCGATCTTAGTGCTCCATCAGAAATACCGAGTTCTTTTTTAGACAAACAGTGGTCTTTGAGTGCCTTTGGTAAAAGATGCTGCTTAACGATTTCCATTTTTTCATATTCAGTATAACCTGCAATACGAATAATTTCCATTCGATCCATTAATGGACCTGGAATATTAAGCGTATTGGCAGTTGTGATAAACATGACATCAGAAAGATCATATTCAACTTCCAAATAGTGATCAATGAATGTAGCATTTTGTTCAGGATCAAGAACTTCTAATAAAGCAGAGGAAGGATCTCCACGAAAATCTTGTCCCATTTTATCAATTTCATCAAGCAAGAAAAGCGGATTAGATTTTTTTGCTTTTTTCATAGACTGGATAATTTTTCCAGGCATCGAACCAATATAGGTGCGGCGATGTCCGCGAATTTCCGCTTCATCTCGTACACCTCCCAATGAGATACGAACATATTCACGCCCTGTTGCCTTTGCAATAGAGCGCGCCAATGATGTTTTCCCAACACCAGGAGGACCTAACAAACAAATAATGGGACCTTTTATCTTTGATGCACGACTTTGTACAGCCAAATATTCAATAATCCTCTCCTTGACTTTTTCAAGACCAAAATGTTCATTATTCATGACCTTTTCAGCAAAATCTAAATTGTTTTTAATCTTAGATTTTTTACCCCAAGGCATTGCTAATAACCAATCAAGATAGTTACGAACAACTGTCGCCTCTGCTGACATCGGAGACATATTCCGTAATTTTCTGAGTTCTGTTCCAGCTTTTTCCTGTGCTTCCTTGGAAAGTTTTGTACTCTTAATACGCTCTTCTAGTTCAGAGAGCTCATCGCGGCTATCATCTCCTGCTCCTAACTCTTTTTGAATAGCCTTCATTTGCTCATTGAGATAATATTCCCGTTGGTTTTTTTCCATTTGCCGTTTCACGTGCGAACGAATACGTTTTTCAACCTGCAAAACAGAAATTTCTCCTTCCATGAAAGATAGAACACGTTCAAGACGAGCTCGTACAGGTAAGAGCTCTAATATTTCCTGTTTTTCTGCAAGTTTAATCATCAAATGAGAGGCAATCGTATCAGCAAGCTTAGAAGGATTATCAATCTGACCTATTGCATTGACAACTTCAGGAGAGATTTTTTTGTTAAGCTTTACATAATTTTCAAAATAGGAAATCACCGACCTTGAAAGAGCTTCAATCTCAACATCACCCTCTCTTGGTTCTTCTGTAACAGCTGCAAAAGCCTGATGATAACCATCACTTAAAGAAAATTGACTAATTTTTGCACGTGCAGTCCCTTCAACCAAGACCTTTACCGTTCCATCAGGAAGCTTTAAAAGTTGGAGAATATTAGCAAATGTACCAATATGATAAATATCCTCTGATTTTGGATCATCATCAGAAGCATTTTTTTGTGTCACCAAGAGTATTTGCTTATCAACCGCCATCGTTTCTTCAAGAGCACGAATTGATTTTTCGCGGCCCACAAAAAGTGGAACAATCATATGGGGGAAGACGACAATATCACGAAGAGGTAAAACAGCATAAACCCCATCTCTCATTTCATCTGTCTTTTCATCAATATATTGCATAATTCTCCTTTCTGGAGCCTATGAGCTATCTATAACACCAAGCCCACCCTTAGAAAACCTCAGCTCTCCACAATACATGAAGTGGTAATTTCTAACACATAAATCAAGCATTATAACAATATTATTAGAAACGCTTATTAAATATCATTCATTAATATTTTTTTATATTCTATATCGCAGCAATGTCATGCTGATACATTTTCTTTATCTTCTGCACGTTCTGAGTAAATATAAAGAGGACTTGCTTTCCCATCAACGACATCGCTTGAAATAACCACTTTTTGAACCCCTTCAAGAGCTGGTAATTCAAACATTGTCTCAAGAAGGATCTTCTCCATAATGGACCGTAAACCACGCGCACCCGTTTTACGTTCAATTGCTTTCTTCGCGATAGCACGTAAAGCATCTTCGTGAAATGCTAACTCAACATTTTCCATTTCAAAAAGACGCTGATATTGCTTGACCAATGCATTTTTAGGTTGTGACAAAATCTGCACGAGGGCGTTAACGTCTAAATCCTCTAAGGTAGCCACTATAGGAAGACGCCCTATAAATTCTGGTATTAAACCAAACTTTATAAGATCTTCAGGCTCTAAATCACGAAAAATTTCACCAACACAACGTTCATCAGGAGCCTTAACAGTCGCAGAAAAACCAATGGAAGTTTTTTCACCACGCCCTGAAATAATCCGTTCTAAGCCTGCAAAAGCTCCTCCACAAATAAATAAAATGTTTGTGGTATCAACCTGAAGGAACTCTTGTTGCGGATGTTTACGTCCACCTTGTGGAGGAACAGAAGCAATCGTTCCTTCCATAATTTTTAATAACGCTTGCTGAACTCCTTCTCCAGAAACATCTCTTGTAATAGAAGGATTGTCAGCCTTACGAGAAATCTTATCGACCTCATCAATATAAACAATACCACGCTGCGCACGTTCAACGTTATAATCTGCTGCTTGAAGAAGCTTTAAAATAATATTTTCAACATCTTCCCCCACATAACCTGCTTCAGTTAAAGTAGTCGCATCCGCCATCGTAAAAGGAACATCAATAATACGTGCTAATGTTTGTGCGAGATAAGTTTTACCACAGCCCGTTGGACCAACAAGAAGAATATTTGATTTAGCCAATTCAATATCATTGCTTTTAGACTGATGCGCCAACCGTTTATAATGATTATGAACGGCAACAGAAAGAACACGCTTTGCATACTGCTGACCAATAACATAATCATCAAGAACGGATATAATTTCCTGTGGAGTAGGAACGCCATCGCGCACTTTAACCCCAGAAGACTTGTTTTCTTCCCGAATAATATCCATGCAAAGCTCTACACATTCATCACAGATAAATACAGTAGGCCCCGCAATGAGCTTACGCACCTCATGTTGACTCTTGCCGCAGAACGAGCAATAGAGAGTATTTTTTGATTCGTTCCCGCTATTGCTAATTTTGCTCATTTTTCTTTCCTTTCACCTCGATATATGAATACTTCGCCTTTTCAAAGGAAGCTTTTCATCATGAAAACTAAAAGACATATAGAAAATCATGAATGTCTTAATATTTTTAGGTGTTTCTCTTAATTTTTGCGATAGTTTCTATTAAACTCTTTGTTTAAAGTAGCTGTTTTTTCTATAAAAATTCTTAATCTTTTTCTTCTTTTTCAGTTTCTGCACGATACTGTATAACATCATCAACCAAACCAAATGCTTTAGCTTCTTCTGCTGTCATAAAATGATCGCGATCAAGCGTTCTCTCAATAACCTCATAATTTTGACCTGTATGTTGAACATAAATTTCATTTAAACGCCGTTTCATCTTTATAATATCTTGTGCATGTCGCTCAATATCTGAAGCCTGACCTTGAAAACCACCAGAGGGTTGATGCACCATAATGCGCGCATTTGGTAATGTAAAACGATGACCTTTTTCTCCAGCTGTTAACAATAATGACCCCATAGATGCTGCCTGCCCCATGCAAAGCGTAGAAACAGGAGGGCGAATAAACTGCATAGTATCATAAATAGCCATACCAGATGTCACGACACCTCCTGGAGAATTAATATAAAGACTAATTTCTTTTTTAGGATTTTCGGCTTCCAAGAAAAGTAATTGTGCACAAACAAGCATTGCCATACCATCTTCAACAGGACCATTAATAAAAATAATCCGCTCCTTTAAAAGACGGGAAAAAATATCATAGGCCCGTTCACCACGATTGGTTTGTTCAATAACCATAGGAACAAGGCTTAATGCTGTTTTCATTGGATCACTCATATTTTTATTTTCCTTGTCATATAATAATCGCTCTCTACACATTCAATATCTTATCCATAGGCTAACATTACTCTCTTGTGCAAGCGACAATCAAGAGCTGTTTAAGATAGATTAAAATCTCAATGGTTAAAATAGCTATAATAACTCTACCTCAACAAACTATGAACTTCAGGAATGCGAGAAACTGCCCAATGGTAAAAACTTCCTTCCTGAGGTCTTTGTGTGGTCTTGGCCTTTCTGTGAATATGAAATCCTATCAAGCGTGAATCTGTAAGCGGTTTTATGCCAAAAGCTGGTTCAAAGATGTACTCAGTTTTTCGCCCAGTCCAATAATAAAAAGTTTCCTTTTTCTTTGCCTCGTGAAAAAAACCATATTGTTTTGCTAACCGTGAAATACCGTCATTGCCAAATATCGTAACGCCAAGATTTCCCGGTAAAATTGGTATTTTTTTTCTCTTTAACCAAAATGGTCTCCAAACACGACGCTTAACCACAAGCCAATGAGGAATAATTTCTCTGCCTGCCCAATAATCTTCAAATACTTTTATAATAGGGTTATTGGGGGGAAAATAAAGGGCAGAAACACCGCCCCTTCTCTTATTTTCTCTTGCCAACCAAACCTTATTCGCATCTGGATGAAACTGTTTAATGAGATAAACATCTGTATCTAACCACACACCTTGTTGATATTTCATCAGCATAACACGAAAAAAATCCGAGAACTGAACAATTGTACATCCTGGTTTATCATCAGAAAAATGGGGATTAAGGCGATAAATTGCTGAACGTGATAAAATTGATTCGGCTTTATGCAACTCAACACCAGCAGGGAGATTATCTATTTCTTTATCATAACTAAAAAGCTTAACGCGCTGTCCAGTTTCGACCATTGAGACAAACAAAGCCTATCCACCAATCTCAACTGTCCACTATACCAAAAAGTACAAATATCCATCAATAATATATCAAAAATATTCCAAACTTACACGAAAAAGTTGTTCAACATCACGAACTCTATCAGCAAGAGCAAAAATCACTATTCTATCACCAGACAAAATACGTGTCTCTGCTGAAAGCTGTACGATTGTCTTATTACGATAAATTGCCCCAATTCTTAAACCATCTGATAAATTAAGCTCTGATAATGACTTACCAACCAATGAAGATGTTTGCATCACTTCAGCTTCAATAATTTCTGCTCGACCATTAAAAACTGAATGAACAGAACGAATACGACCACGGCGCATTTGTTGCAAAACCTTCGATATTGTAACGCTATGGGGATTAAGGTAGGCATCCACACCAACGGCGCGGCTAAACTCTTGATAGGCAACATTATTAATTAATACCATATTGGCTTTGCAACCCAATCTTTTAGCAATAATAGCGCTTAAGAGATTAACCTGATCCTGATTGGTCAATGTAATCATTAAATCGGCCTGATCAATTCCCGCATCTTGAAGAATCACTGGATCTAACACGTTACCATATAAAACTGTTGTTTTTTCAAGTTGATCAGCAATTGTGAGGGCTCTTTCTCTCTGTGATTCTATGATCTTTAATTTTAATTTATGGAGACGCTTTTCAATCGCTTGAGCAACATAAAGGCCAATGTGCCCACCTCCTGCAATAATCATGCGGTGGGCATCTTGTTCTTTATGACCAAAAAGCCCAACAGCACGACGCATCTGCTCACGAGCAACAACAAGATAAGTTATATCACCAACACGTAATTGCGTTTCTGAATGTGCAATCAATAATTCCGAGCCACGTTTAATGGCGGTAACCGTCGTGTGAAGATCTGGAAAAAGCTCTGTTAATTGACGCAAAGGTGTATTAATAACCGGACAATCTTCCATACACTCCAAAGCCAGCGCAACAATATCATCATTACAAAAATAAAGAACATCTATTGCACCAGGCAGAGCAATACGACGCAAAACCATTTCTCCAACTTCAACTTCTGGCGAAATAACCACATCAATGGGAATATTCTCTCTGGAAAAAAGCGTCTTATAGCGAGGTTCTAAATAAGATTGTGAGCGAATACGAGCAATTTTTGTGGGAACATCAAATAATGAATGAGCAACCTGACAAGCAACCATATTCACTTCATCAAACAAAGTCACAGCAATCAACATATCAGCTTTATCTGCATCTGCCGCCAAAAGAACTTCAGGACGAGAACCGTGACCAACAAAACCTCTTACATCCAATGTATCGCGAATTTTTTCAATTAATTTGGTTTCGATATCAATAACAGTGACATCGTGATTTTCAGCAGCAAGACGCTCTGCTATCCCATAACCAACCTGTCCTGCACCGCAAATAATAACACGCATAACTTCAAGAAACTCCAAGCGCTTTAAGCTTACGGTGCAAAGCTGAACGCTCCATGCCTATAAATTCAGCAGTACGCGATATATTTCCACCCAAACGCCCAATCTGCGCCACTAAATATCTCTTTTCAAATAATTCTCGTGCTTCACGCAACGGTAAATCCATAATACTTTCATCCGAATCCATTTGAAGACGTGGTAAAGGATCACTCACTTCACTGGGAAGAAAGTCCGCTGTTATCGGACCATCACCATCCCGCACAAGAATAAGAAGACGCTCAATATTATTGCGTAATTGCCGTACATTACCTGGCCAAGCATGCGTTTGCAAAATAGCGATTACATCATCACTGATTTCACGCGGCTTAATTCCAACTTGTTGCGATATTGTTTTTACAAAATGATGTACAAGTTCTGGAATATCTTCACGACGCGCTGATAATGGTGGAACAGTAATAGGAACAACCGAAAGGCGGTGGAAAAGATCTTCTCTAAAACGCCCATCGGAAATGAGGTTTTCAAGATTTTGCGCTGTTGAAGAAATGATACGAACATCCACCTTAACACGTTTTGTACCACCAACTCTCTCAAATGTCTGTCCCGTTAATACTCGTAGAATCTTACCCTGAGTTTCACGCGGCATATCAGCAATTTCATCAATATAGAGTATCCCACCATGGGCTTCCTCTAAAGCACCGATCTTGCGCTCTCTTCCCTCCATTTCGCTGCCAAACAACTCTATTTCCATTCTGTCCGGCGTAATCGTTGCCGCATTTATTGTCACAAATGGCCCATTTGAACGTGTTGAGAGTGCATGAATCGTTCGTGCAACAGTCTCTTTTCCCGCTCCTGAAGGACCTGTTATCATGATGCGACTATTGGTTGGTGCTACTTTTTCTATAATGTGACGCAAGTTTCTCATAACTGTCGATTTTCCGATCAACTCCAATGTCTCATTTGAACGTTTTCGCAATTCTAAAAGCTCACGTTTTAAATTTGAGTTTTCCAGTGTTCTTTCTGCAACCAATACAAGTCTATCAGCTTTAAAGGGTTTCTCAATGAAATCATAGGCTCCACGCTTTATAGCCGAAACAGCAGTCTCAATATTACCATGACCAGAGATCATAACCACCGGAAGAGATGGATATTGTATCTTAATTTCATCAAGTAGTGCTAAACCATCGAGGCGGCTCCCTTGTAACCAAATATCTAAAAAAATGAGTTTTGGAATACGCTCACTAATTTGAGCTAAAGCTTCATCAGAGTTACAAGCAACACGCGTTTCATAACCTTCATCATCTAAAATACCAGCAACAAGCTCACGAATATCTGCTTCATCATCAACAATCAAGATATCTGATACCATACTATTCCCCTGTCTTATGATTTATGGCTTGTATAATACTACCCTGCTTTCCCCCATCTGAGGGAAATATCAAACGGATCATCGCACCACGACCTTCATAAAAACTCTCCGGTGCATCATGGAGCTCCATGGAGCCTCCGTGATCTTCAATAACTTTGCGCACAATGGCTAGGCCTAGTCCTGTTCCTTTCTCCCGTGTTGTTATATAGGGTTCTAATAACTTTTGTCTTTGCTCTTTAGGAAGTCCTTTCCCGTTATCAACAACATCCACAACCACCCATTCTTCTTGACGATAAGAACGGACGAGGATATGACCATGGATATTTTCCTCTCGCATAACCGAATCGATGGATTCACTCGCATTTTTGATAACATTGCAAAAAGCCTGGACAATAAGACGATTATCAAACGCACCCATAAGGGGTAGAATTCCCAAATCTTGCTCAAATTGAATATCATGTCGCGTCACTTCTATCAAGAAACATGCTTCGCGCAACAATTCACGTATATCTAAAACATGCATTTGTGGTTTGGGCATACGCGCAAAAGAAGAAAACTCATCAACCATACGTCCAATATCTCCAACTTGGCGAATAATTGTGTCAATACACCGCTCAAAGACCTCTCTATCTTGTGTAATAACTTTGTTATAACGTTTGCGAATACGTTCAGCCGATAACTGAATAGGTGTGAGGGGATTTTTAATTTCGTGTGCAATACGCCGCGCAATATCCGCCCACGCCGCTGTACGTTGCGCTGCAACGAGATCTGTAATATCATCAATTGTTAAAACCCAAGATTGCCCTTGTCCATCATTCTCTTCCATTGTAACTTGGACATTACAAACACGCTCTTTTCCTGCAACGTTTAAAGTGACCTGCTCACGATGATTTTTACGTCCCAATGAACGCGCAAACTGAAAAACTTGCCAAATTTCAGCACTTAAAGATAAAAGACTTTGTCCAACAACCTGTTCAAAGCGAATATCAAACATCGTTTCAATAGATCGATTGATAATTGTAATATCACCATTATCATCAATCCCTGCCACTCCCGCTGTTACACCCGATAACACGGCTTCAGAAAAACGCCGTCTCTCATCAATTTGATCACGTACTGCAATCAACTCATTGCGTCGACTTTTTAATTCACTAACCATGTAATTAAAAGTTTTGGATAATTGCCCAATATCCCCATCTTTTGCTCGCACTGGCACAAAAATTTCCATATTCCCAGAAGCAACATCATCAGCAGCACTAATGAGAAGACGAATAGGACGAACTAAGCGATCAGCAACAGCAATAGCGGCCCAAATAGCGGATAAGAATAAACTAAAAAAAAGACATAAATAAAGCATACCAAATGCAATTTGTGTCAGTAGGCGATTTTCATTTAAATCACGATAACGGTCTGTATTAACTTCTGTCAAACGCAAAGCCGATAAAACGCCTTTATCAACGTCACGCACCAAATATAAAAATGTGTTGGGGATATTGTTAAATTTTAAAATAATACCAAAATAATCATGCACGCCTGGTTGAAAAGAAAAAGGCCTCGCACTGGTTGCACGCTCGATAAGGTGCGAAGGAGGAATTGGGAGTTTATCCTCATCCCCAAGAGCACTTGATACAAAAATCGTTCCGCTAGAACTTAACAAAAATGCACCACGCAAATTGCGTCCTAGAGCATGACGCGTTAATTGCATCCGATATTCAGCGGGATTACGCTCTAAAAGTTTTTTGTTATCAAGTGCAAACGCCATCGCGTAGGATAAATTTTTTAAATTTTGAAGCATTTCATCTGCATAAGCATTTGCTAAATCAATAGAAGAACCGACAATTTGCCGCGTTGTTGTATCAAACCATCGATCAAGCCCTAAATTTAGTGCTGGACCCGATACAAGAGCGACAGCAACAGCTGGCATGGTCGCAACAAGTGCAAACAATGAAATAAGGCGCACATGAAGACGCGAGCCTGCACGCCTTGAACGCCAAGCTCGAATGATGGGAATCATCTCATAAAAAACGATGACAACAAGCGCTAAAACCCAAAAACTATTGATCCCTATAAGAATAAGGGTTACTGTTCTACTCGGAACAACAGGGGTCAATCCAATGAGAATGATAAACGAAATAGAGGCTGTAAGTAAAGCCAATACGATAATTGCGATCCCTAAAAAGATATATACCTTACTTAAACGATATAACTCATCGTTATAAGTGTTTTTATCAATATCTTGAGGATTCGTCACAGATGTTGCATTCATCATAAGCTTACAGATCCTTATCTCATTATTCTCATATAACCTTTTGTGACAAAAATTGACAATAATAATACTCCATTTAAAATAGGGCAAATAAATATAGTCAATAAGGAAGAACTTCTGCATTTTGCAAAATATCTTTAAAATAAACTTCCCCCGACTATACTTTACAAAGGAAAAGAGATGCGATTAACAAAACAAACGAATTATGCTCTTCGAATGCTCATGTATTGTGCAGATAATCAGGGATCACTCAGTCGTGTTCCAGAAATTGCTAAAACATACGCTGTTTCAGAACTTTTTTTATTTAAAATCCTTCAACCGCTTGTTCAAGCAGGTTTTATACAAACAGTGCGTGGACGCAATGGTGGTGTTAAATTAGCTAAACCCGCAGAAGAGATTTCCGTTGCTGATGTTTTGAAAGTAACAGAAGATAACTTTTCCCTCGCAGAATGTTTTGATAATGCTGAACCCAATTGTCCATTGATTGATTTTTGTGGTTTGAATACCGCACTTCACAAAGCATTAAATGCTTTTTTTGAGGTGTTATCCGTGATATCCCTTGCTGATCTACAACGACCATCCTTTCACAATCGTTTTAAAGTTAACAAATAATAAAACATAAGGAGATTCAGTATTTCTATTGCAGCAATCATATTAGCCGCTGGACGTGGTGAAAGAGCAGGATCTCCCCATGAAGTTCCAAAACAATATCGGCTTCTAGGACAAAAGCCGATTATTTATCATACCGTACATTGTTTTTTGCAGCATCCAGCGATCACAACAATTATTCTCGTTATTCATCCAGAAGATCATCAAATCTGTGAACAAGCACTCGCCGAATTTAAAGAACGCCTCATTATTGTTGAAGGGGGCAATACACGTCAAATCTCTACCTTACATGGACTTCAGGCACTTAAAAAATTTAATCCCCAATATGTGCATATTCATGATGGTGCACGTCCCTTTATCGAAAAGAAGCTTCTTGATAACATTCATAACACACTCACACCTCAAGAAGGCGTTCTTCCTGTTCTCCCCATTTCTGATACCCTTAAACGCGTCAATCATCAGCATGTTTTAGAAACAATTCCCCGTACCCATCTTTATAGTGCACAAACACCACAGTGTTTTCCCTTTGAACATATCTTAGCGGCCCATAAACAAGCAAAAAAAGTTTCTAAAGAAGACTTCACTGATGATTGTGCAATTGCCGAATGGTTTGGGATTCCTATGCTTACTGTTCTAGGTGATCCTCATAATATAAAAATTACATGGAATGAAGATTTTGATACCGCTCATTTATATCTCCAGAAAAAAATGCAAATGTTTCCTGATATTCGTACTGGCAATGGTTATGATGTCCATTCTTTCGAAGAAGGGGATTGTCTTATATTATGTGGTATAAAAATTCCTTTTCATAAAAAATTAAATGGACATTCTGATGCAGATGTTGCTTTTCATGCATTAACAGATGCTCTTCTTGCAACTCAAGGTGCAGGAGATATCGGTACACATTTTCCTCCCTCTGATCCGCAATGGAAAAATGTATCATCAGAAATTTTTCTTCGTCATGCTCTCGATATTGTCACACAAGCAGGTGGTCGTATTGCTAATGTGGATATCACCTTGATTGCTGAAGAACCTAAAATCGGTCCTTATCGTCAAACAATGATGGAAAATCTTATGCGCATTCTCACACTTTCATCCGATCGAATTTCCATTAAAGCAACAACAAACGAAAAGCTTGGATTTATTGGTCGTGGCGAAGGTATTGCGGCTTTGGCAACAGCAAGTATTCTTTATCCAGGAGAAATTCCTCAATGACATATTTTTGTGAAAAACAAGCGCGTGAAGTTCTTAATACTTGTCGCCAAAAGGGGGTACTTTTAACAACTGTAGAGTCTTGTACAGGGGGGCTCATTGCTGCAAGCCTCACAAATATTGCAGGATCATCCGATGTTCTCGATTGTGGATTCGTTGTTTATTCAAATGAAGCCAAAACACGCCTTGTTGGTGTAGATGCTGAGCTTATAAAAAACTATGGTGCTGTTTCAAAAGAAGTGGCTCTTGCAATGGCAGAAGGTGGATTAAAACATTCACAAGCTGACATTGCGGTTTCTGTAACAGGAATTGCGGGTCCAGGAGGTGCAACTCTGAACAAACCTGTTGGACTTGTGCATCTTGCCGTTGCTTACAAAAATTACTCTCCCCTACACAAAGAAATGCACTTTGGTCATCTTGATCGCAAGGCTATCCGCCATGCAACTGTTGAAAATGCTTTTCAAATGATTCTGGAGCGGCTTCTCTGAATTCCCATACCAATTTCAAAACTCTCTGTTCTACATTGGAGCCCATAATTATAATCATCTTGAAAAAATAATTTATTGTCTCCTAACTTAGAAATGAAAGACCTGAATATCATAAGATTATCTCCAGTCCTGTTTTATGATAAAACAATCAAAATCTCTCCTCTCCTGCACTTTACAAATGAAAAAAACTATGGGGATAAAAAATTATTAAAGAAAGAAATATTTATACCTCTCTCAAGTGCCAAGAGTTGTTGCAATAGCTCAGAGATAACCAATTAACAGTGCAAACTCACTTTTTTATAAGTGTAAATGCGATGCATAATGGATTTTATACATTTTTATAGAAGCTTTATACTATTTATGAACGCTGTCGTGAAATAAACGTGCTTGCGCTAAAAGATATTTTTTAAAGCAAAGCCCATGAATATGTAACGCAAGCCGATACCATTACATACTTTTCCAGCTTTTAATATTACGACAATCCTTAACACTTAAAACAATTCATAAAAGACATAAGTGTTCTTGTCTTTAATAGTTTTTATCTACACGCCCCCCTCCTTGTAACGTGCAAGCGAGTGGTTTTGATTGATTCAATATAAAACAAATTTTGAATAAGTGCAGCTTATAATATTAAGAATTTTAACTCAATATAAATAGCAATAAACTATCATTATAAATCAATATTTTGTCTAATAATATTGTGATTCTCCGTTTAAAAGATGTGCCCCTAAAAAAGAAAAAAATCATAAAAATAGACATCGATTTTCATCTTTACATCTTCATAAGCAGCAATGGGGATTGTTAAAAAATAACGGAATAGATCATGTTATCGCAGAACCATAAATCTTATGGGCACGCTTTTCAAAAGCATCGGTAAATTTACGAAATGCAATATCAAACATGGAGCCCATCACGCGTCCGAGTATTTTACTTTTAAATTCATAATCAATAAAAAACTCTACATTACATGCATTAGTATTTTCAATATTATGAAAGACCCAACGATTTTCAAGATATTTAAATGGACCATCAATATAATTAACCTCTATCAAACTTTTCTTTGGCTGAAGAAAAACTTGGGTCGTAAACGTTTCTCGAATAACCTTATAGCCGACAGTCATATCTGCAAGAAGCAATGTCTTTTCGTCACATTCTTTGCGAGAACGTATTATTAAAGCCTCACACATGGGTAAAAACTCAGGATAACGTTCAATATCTGACACAAGTTCAAACATTTCACGAGCACTGTGAGCAATCTGTCGATGTGTTGTAAAAGTTGGCATAATTATCTCTGTAAAGCAAATTTCTCATCACGTGCCTTTTGCAAAATTGCAAAATCATCGCCTGCATGATGAGATGAACGCGTCAGAGGATTGGAAGCCATATGTAAAAAACCCTTCACTTTACCAATTTTGGCAAAAGACTCAAATTCTTCAGGAGGTACAAAACGAATAACCGGATGATGTTTTCGTGTAGGCTGCAAATATTGACCAATTGTCATAAAGTCAACATCTGCAGAGCGTAAATCATCCATCAATTGAAGAATTTCATTTCGTTCTTCTCCGAGTCCAACCATAATTCCTGATTTTGTAAAGATTGTCGGATC
Source organism: Bartonella saheliensis (assembly GCF_902162175.1). Lineage (NCBI taxonomy): Bacteria > Pseudomonadati > Pseudomonadota > Alphaproteobacteria > Hyphomicrobiales > Bartonellaceae > Bartonella > Bartonella saheliensis. Next base: position 141,731 of record NZ_LR607196.1, on the reverse strand, counting down.
AAGTTCTTTCACGCGTTGTAAGAGACGAATCGAATGAAAATAACGTGCTCCTGGACGAACCTTTAAATATTTAGAAGGAACCGTTTCTAAATTATGATTAAAAACATCAGGTTTAGCAGAAACAACAACTTCTAAAGCCCCATCCTTATGACGAAAGTCAGGTGTGAGAACTTCAATTGTTGTTTTTGGCGCCTTTCGACGAATAGCGTAAATAACTTTCGCAAAATGCTCAGCACCACCATCAGCCAAATCATCACGATCAACCGATGTAATAACGACATGTTTTAATTCCATTCGTGCAACAGCATCTGCTACACGTTCTGGTTCATTCTCATCCACAGCAAGTGGAATACCTGTTGCAACATTGCAAAATGCACATGCCCGCGTACATATTTCACCCAAAATCATAAAACTGGCATGTCGCCTGCTCCAACATTCACCAATATTTGGACAACCTGCTTCTTCACATACGGTTACTAATTTATGGGCGCGGACAATACCATGCGTTTCCTTATAAATTGGCGATGTTGGCGCTTTTACACGAATCCAATCTGGCTTTTTCTGAACGCTTGTATCCGGACGATGAGCCTTTTCAGGATGACGCAAACGTCTATTCGTAACTCTATCAACAACCGTAACCATTTAAGCCTTTGCCTTATCAATACGAACGAGCAATGAAAAATATAAGATCTTTCACACAAACCCAATCATCAAGCATTTAAAACTTGACCATAAGCATCCAATACACTTTCTTTCATCATTTCCGATAAGGTCGGATGGGGAAAGACAGTATGCATCAATTCTTCCTCTGTTGTTTCAAGATTCATGGCAATAACAAAACCCTGTATCAGTTCTGTTACCTCAGCCCCTACCATATGGGCGCCAAGAAGCTGTCCTGTTTTTTTATCAAAAATCGTTTTTACTAACCCCTGATCTTCACCCAAAGCAATCGCCTTGCCATTTGCGGAAAAAGAATAACGACCAATACGTATATCATACCCTGCTTCTTTTGCGGCTTTCTCAGAAAGCCCAACAGATGCAACTTGCGGGGTGCAATAGGTGCACCCTGGAATTTTTTTCTTATCAAGCGGATGAACATTCTTCAACCCTGCGAGACGTTCAACGCATATCACACCTTCTTCTTCTGCTTTATGCGCCAACATAGGTGGACCAGCGACATCGCCAATAGCATAGATACCCTCTACACCTGTCCGACTCCATTCATCGGTTACAATGCACCCACGATCCGTTTTTATACCTAATGCTTCTAATCCAAGATTTTCAATATTACCCTGAACCCCAACAGCTGAAATCAATCGATCCGTTGTAATCGCTTCTGTTTTACCTTTTACATCAACATGCGCAGTAAGAGAATCGGTAGCTTTTTCAACCTTTATTACTTTTGCTTGGCTTAGAATACGAATGCCTTTTTTCTCTAATTGTTTACGCGCGAATGTAGAGATTTCAATATCTTCAGCCGGCATAATATGAGGCATCATTTCAACAACAGTAACCTCTGCTCCCATATCATGATAAAAGGACGCAAATTCAATGCCAATTGCTCCAGACCCCATGACCAAAAGTGATTTTGGCATGGTAGGGGGGATCATCGCTTCAAAATAAGTCCAAATGAGCTTTCCATCTGGCTCAATACCAGGAAGGACACGAGGACGTGCACCCGTTGCAATAATGACGTGTTTTGCTTGATAAGTTCCCTTTCCTAATGTCCCTTTAGGGATTGGATTTTGCGGTTGTGTAACCGGTTTGGAGGATGAAGAAACCACAATTTCCGCAAGCTGGCTTGCCTTTGCGGCCTTCGTTAGTTTTGCTTCACCCCAAATGATATCAATGTTGTTTTTTTTCATCAAAAAACCAACACCCGCATTTAAACGCGCCGAAACCGCGCGCGAACGCGCTACAACATCTTTGATATTGGCTTCAATTGAACCGTTTATCTTTAAACCATAATTTTTTGCATGTTCAGCAAAATGTTTTATTTCTGCTGAACGCAAAAGCGCCTTTGTTGGAATACATCCCCAATTTAAGCAAATCCCACCGAGATGTTCACGTTCAACAATCGCAGTCTTGAAGCCACATTGTGCCGCACGAATTGCAGTTACATATCCGCCAGGTCCCGATCCAATTACAATTATATCATAAAGATTCGCCACAGTAATCCCTCCATGGATATACACAAAACGGATACGCACTCTTTAAGCTTAAAACTAAAAAAATAATAAGACAAAATTTCTTTTTATCCTTCATTCTAAACTTCACAGGGAATGCCCTTGCTAAATCAGTAACAACCCCACTCTTCAAACTCTTTAAATCCGCTTTTACCATATTCATATACCACGCTACACAAACAGTTTACGTAAAGCACTTAAAACATCTCAAATGAGCATTGCTAATGGATTTTCAATCATCTTCTTAAAAGTCCGTGCAAGCTCTGCTGCCAGTGCACCATCAACAGCACGATGATCAACGGAAAGTGTAACAGACATGACGCTCGCAATTCCTAAGGCACCATTTTTAACAACAGCACGCTGCTCACCAGCGCCAACGGCAAAAATCGTCGCATGCGGCGGATTAAGAATAGCAGAAAAACTTTTCACGCCATACATTCCCATATTCGATACAGCTGTTGTTCCCCCCTGATATTCTTCCATTTTTAATTTGCGCTCACGTGCACGCTTTGCATAATCTTTCATCTCATTAGAAATAACCGATAAAGATTTTTCCTCTGCATGGCGAATAATGGGAGTAATTAATCCATCTGGAACAGAAACAGCAACCCCAACATCACAGTGTTTATGATGAAGTATGCCACCTTCAAGCCAAGAAACATTCGCATCAGGAACAGCTTTCAAAGAAAATGCTACAGCTTTAATAACCATATCATTAACGGATAGCTTATAAGCGGGCTTTGCGCCATCTTGCGTCTTAATCATGGGTGCAGCAGCATTCAATTGCGCGCGCAGTTCCAATAATGCATCGAGTTCACAATCTACCGTTACATAAAAATGCGGTACTGTCTGCTTTGATTCAACCAAACGTTTAGCGATTGTTTTACGCATATTATTATGAGCTGTGAATGTATATTCACCCTCTTTAAAGAGTTGTAATATCTGTTTATCAGACATACCTGCTGCAACCTTCTGTCCACCGTGTGATGAATCAAAAGCTGTAAAAACACCACCGCTCATAGCTTTTTCTACATCGCGCTTGATAATACGTCCATGGGGACCACTTCCAGAAACAAGGGATAAGTCAAGACCTGCCTGAGAAGCTAATCGCCGCGCTAAGGGAGAGGCAAAAAGACGAGTTCCCTCTTTATCTTGCTGTATTAATTGCTGAGTGGATGATTCATGAGACATCTTTGTCCCCTTTGAGTCCGTCTGCTTCAGAGGATCTATCTGTTTTTCTTCCTTTGGTTCTTGTTTTATAGAAGAAGAAGTCTTTTCTGCAACTTTTGCAGCTTCAGCTAAATCTTCACCTTCTTCTGCTAAAACAACTATTAAAGAATTCACTTTAACGCCTTGTGTTCCGGCAGGAACAACAATTTTGGCAACTGTTCCCTCATCAACGGCCTCGACTTCCATCGTCGCTTTATCCGTCTCAATTTCAGCAATAACATCCCCAGAGGAAACCTTATCGCCCTCCTTAATATTCCATTTTGTTAAATTTCCCTCTTCCATCGTAGGGGAAAGCGCTGGCATTGTAATTTTAATGGGCATTGTGCTTTCCTCCGTTATGCTCTGTATGTCACAGCCTTAACGGCCTCAATAATTTCAGCAGTATCAGGCAAAGCCAACTTCTCAAGATTAGCAGCATAAGGCATCGGAACATCTTTGCCAGAAATCGTCGCAATTGGTGCATCAAGATAATCAAAAGCCTGTTGCATAACACGCGTTGCTATTTCAGTTCCTACAGATGACTGAGGAAAACCCTCTTCAATTGTTACCAAACGGCCCGTCTTCTTAACGGAAGAAAGAATTGTCGGAAGATCCATCGGACGAATGGTTCGTAAATCAATTAATTCAACGTCAATACCAAGTTTTTCAATTTCTGGTAATGCTTGAACAGCGTAATGCATACCAATCCCACAAGCAACAATCGTCACATCTTGTCCAGACTTATGAAGTCGTGCCCGCCCAATAGGCAAAATAAAATCATCAAGTTGAGGAACCTCAAATTGATGCCCGTACAAAATTTCATTTTCAAGAAAAATAACAGGATTATCATCACGAATAGCCGCTTTTAGCAAACCTTTTGCATCTGCAGCATTATAAGGCATAACAACTTTCAGACCTGGAATATGACTATACCAAGCAGCATAGCATTGAGAATGTTGAGCACCAACACGCGCAGCCGCGCCATTGGGACCACGGAAAACCATAGGAGCTGTCATTTGTCCACCAGACATGTAACGGGTTTTCGCTGCAGAGTTAATAATTTGATCCATTGCCTGCATAGCAAAATTAAATGTCATAAACTCAACAATAGGACGTAACCCTCCAAAAGCAGCTCCAACAGCTAGTCCAGCAAAACCATGTTCTGTAATTGGGGTATCAATAACGCGCCGTTCCCCGAATTCTTCCAACAAACCTTGGCTAACCTTATAGGCTCCTTGATATTGCGCAACTTCTTCCCCCATGAGAAAAACCTTTTCATCACGCCGCATTTCTTCAGCCAAAGCCTGATTAAGCGCTTCACGAACTGTCATTGTCACCATTTCTGTTCCCGCTGGAATATCAAAATCAGGAGGCGGAGAAAAAGCAAGAGACTGCGGAGCTGATGAAGGAAAAGAAGGAGAAGACACTTCAGGTTTTGGTGCTGTATTGGTAGGGTGCGAAATATCTTCAGCACGCTCACCTTCTTCTAACAAAACTGCAATAACACTGTTAACCTTTACGCCTTCAGAACCTTCAGGCACAAAAACTTTACCAAGCGTACCTTCATCAACAGCCTCTACTTCCATTGTCGCCTTATCTGTCTCAATTTCAGCAATAACATCGCCAGAGCTAACCTTATCACCTTCTTTCTTGAGCCATTTAGATAGTTTACCTTCTTCCATCGTTGGTGAAAGCGCCGGCATCAAAATATCAATAGACATACTTGCTTCCCTCGCATCAAACTAAAATATCCGTATAGAGCTCAGAAGCATCTGGCTCTTGATCACTTTGTGCAAAATCTGCTGCGTCAGCAACAATTGCACGGACCTCTTTCTCAATCGACTTTAAATCATCTTCGCTCGCCCAATTTCGTTTAAGAATCCGACTTTTTACTTGATCAATCGGATCATGTTCCTCTTTTATTTTTTGGACTTCTTCTTTAGAGCGATATTTTGCTGGATCAGACATGGAATGACCACGATAGCGATAAGTCTGCATATCGAGAATAATCGGCCCTTTACCCGAACGAGCCCAAGAAATTGCTTCATCAGCAGCTCCTTTTACGGAGCGAACATCCATACCGTCAACAACAATACCTGGAATTTCAAAAGAAAGACCGCGGCGAGAAAAATCAGTTTCTGCGGATGCCCGTGAAACGGATGTTCCCATAGCATACTGATTGTTTTCAATAATATAAACTACAGGCAGCTTCCAAAGTGAAGCCATATTAAAACTTTCGTAAACCTGCCCCTGATTTGCAGCGCCATCACCAAAATAAACCAATGTCACATTATCTTTACCAAGATATTGATTCGAAAATGCCAAGCCTGAACCTATAGGAACCTGCGCGCCAACAATACCATGTCCACCATAAAAATTCTTTTCTTTAGAGAACATATGCATCGAGCCACCTTTGCCTTTGGAAAATCCTCCTTGGCGTCCTGTTAATTCTGCCATGACGCCGCGCGGACTCATCCCAACAGCTAACATATGGCCATGATCACGGTAAGATGTAATAACCTGATCACCTTCTTTTGTTGCCTTTAATGTTCCAATAACAACAGCTTCCTGTCCAATATAAAGGTGACAAAATCCCCCAATAAGCCCCATACCATAAAGTTGTCCTGCTTTTTCTTCAAAACGGCGAATTAAAAGCATTTCACGATAGGCATCAATTTCTTCCTCTTTTGTAAAATCTGCTATTGGTGCTTTCTTTGTGGTGCTTGATAATGCAGTATGCGCCACTGACGCAGAATTTTTTTTAAGTCGTTCTGCCATATTAAACTCCCTTTTATGATTATTTAGGAATAACCTTTACGAACAAAAGTTACAAGCCTTATCAATCGGCTTAAACAATATCATTGCTGATTATCGGTTAAATTAAGCGATTTTTTATTTACCTTTGGTATCATTTTAAGGCATTAAGATTGTCAATTCATTTGGTTTAGAAAAATTTAAATTCTTTCGGACATATTCATCCAACATATCCTTTTCAATATGTCCATTGCGTAAAAGAGAAATACGCTTTTCAATGAACTCCCGCTCAGCTTCTATTTTATGAAGCTCCTTTTCTAATTCGCTAATCTGCTGATTAACTTCACTGCGTGAATATAATCCATACTCACCATGATAAATATGGTAACTGAAATAGCTTAAAACGCCCACCGTCATAAGAGGTAGTACAAAACGCACCTTAATCGATCGACGTTTCTGCTTTGTCCACATAAAATAGCACAGTCTCTACAGCACAAGTTTCTTCATATTCTGCCTAACTATGCACGATTTTGATTAACACCTCATTACTCAATCTACACACGCAAACAATTTGTTATCACTAAATTATCCCCCCCTTGAACACAATCAAAGTAAGCTGAATGCCTCACTTTTTATATTATAAATATTCTCTAATTTGCAGCTTTTTTTCTAAAATTTTCTGTTAAAATAAGGATAAAATCAATCGATACTCAAGGTATAATTATAAAAATAATCCCTAATCTCGGAGTAAATGGCATAGTTATTATACTTAGTCCATTTATAAAAAGCATTACAACACCTGTCGCAATTTTACCGGCCATAAAGCGGTGAATCCCCAATGTACCAAAAACCAACAAATAAGAGCTAAAGCTAATCGCGATCGTTCTCTTGCCTTTCGATCCAAAAGAGGGAGAACAGACTTAATACGCTCTCCTTCACACACAAAGTCAACGTTGTCCCCTACCTTTGGTGTTTTTTTCCCTAACCAATTCCAACTCGCAAATTGATAACGCTTACCATCAGCCCCTGAAACGAAATAATCTCCTTGATCTTGGCCAATAATCTTACCCTTCATCCTTGCCCACCTATAAAGCTGCTCCTCATGTGTTCTTCATAAAGAGTTATTTCTAATCTGATGATATATCGATTAACCTCACGACATAAATAAAATTTGTAGCAGCCGTGATAAACATGAAATTAAAATAGCTTAGAGCTCCCCCAGTAACCTAATGTTTTCTACTGCTATAAGCTAGCAATACAAAACATACCTTAGTTGATTTACGTCGTTTTTTACCCGTATAAAATAGCACAGTCTTTTTCAATACTTTTACTTGACTGTGCATATTTTTCTTAATATTTCACATTAAAGAAATAGAGTATAATAATTTGGCATGATGAACTTAATATATTGATCAAAATAAAAAGCAAACTAAATCATCTACTCCTTATTATAAATTATAAAAATTTTACAGATCTGTAATCTGATTCCCATTTTTATCCGTAAATTTTCCAGCAAGAATAAGTATGAAATCAACAATTGCCCAAATACCAGTGATCACCAATCCAGCAACCGATAAAGATAGAACAAGCATTAAAGCACCCGTCCGAACTCTCCCCACCATAAAGCGATGGACACCAAAGATACCTGCACACCAACAAAGGAGTGCAAACATTATTTTTGAGTTTTCTGTACCTGATCTCAACAATGGAAAAACAGAACTGACAACACCTCCTTCACAGACAAAATCAACGGTATCACCAATCCTTGGAGGTTTCTTTCCCAACCAATCCCAAGTCGCAAACTGATAACGTTTACCATCATCACCCGAAACGAGATATGTTCCTTGATCTTGACTAATAATTATACCTCTCATCTTAATCCCTATAAATTTAAATGCCTATAAAACGATTGCTCTATGTCTTTGATAAGACATCTTAATTTCATAATTTAAATGATCTTATACTTTCATATTTTTTGCTCACAACAATCAACGATATACATCACCAGCATAACGTGCTTGGACTCCTAGCATTTCTTCAATACGAATGAGTTGATTGTATTTTGCTAATCTATCCGAACGAGCAAGAGAACCTGTTTTAATTTGTCCACAATTCGTTGCAACCGCAAGATCTGCTATGAAAGAATCCTCTGTTTCGCCTGAGCGATGAGATATAATGGCACGATAACCTGCTTTATGTGCGACTTCTACAGCATCAAGTGTTTCACTCAATGTCCCAATTTGATTAACTTTTATGAGAATAGAATTGCCTACCCCCATTTTAATACCATCATGCAAGCGTGCTGAATTCGTTACAAATAAATCATCGCCAACAAGCTGACATTTTTTTCCAATTGTGTCCGTAAGAAGCTTCCAACCTTCCCAATCATCCTCTGCCATTCCATCTTCAATGGTAACAATAGGATAACTTTTCACAAGATGCGCCAAATAATCGACTTGTTCTTGAATGTCACGACATTTTTCCTCACCTTTATAAAAATATGAACCATTTTTATAAAATTCAGTGGAAGCACAGTCTAAACCAATGGCAATTTGCTCACCTGGTTTATAGCCAGATGTTATTATAGATTCCATAATAAAATCAATTGCTTGTTCTGCGCTTTTAAATTGAGGTGCAAAACCACCTTCATCACCAACATTGGTATTATATCCCGCATCTTTTAAACGCTTTTTTAACGCATGGAAAATTTCAGCACCATAACGGATAGCTTCCTTCACGGTAGGGGCTCCTACCGGAATAATCATAAATTCTTGAAAATCAATCAAGTTATCAGCATGAACGCCACCATTAATAATATTCATCATAGGTGTTGGAAGAATATGCGCTTGCGGTCCACCAATATAACGATACAAAGGTAAATTTAATGAGTCCGCAGCAGCTTTTGCTACAGCCAATGAAACACCAAGCAGTGCATTGGCTCCAAGACGGGCTTTATTTGGCGTTCCATCCAAAGCAATCATTGCTTGATCAATAGCGATTTGATCTCTTGCATCCCGCCCACCAAGTTCTTCAAGAATTTCGCCATTGACTGCAGCAACCGCTTTTTCAACACCTTTCCCTTGATAACGTGGACCACCATCACGAAGCTCTATAGCCTCATGTGCCCCCGTTGAAGCTCCTGAGGGAACCAACGCGCGACCAAAAGCGCCATTTTCCAAATGAACTTCAACTTCTACCGTCGGATTACCACGGCTATCAAGAACTTCACGTCCAATGATATCAACAATGATCGTCATCTATGTTTCCTTATCCAATAAAAGTCGCGATTCATTCCTAATGTCCTATTCATGAAATATCTCTTCTTAATTCAGCTTCTTTGACAGATCATCAAATTCCATTAAAGTCTCAAGCAATCTTTGTAAATCATCAATTTTAACCATATTGGGTCCATCAGAAGGTGCATGATCTGGATCTTGATGTGTTTCTAAAAAAATACCGGCAACCCCAACAGCAACAGCTGCACGCGCTAAAACTTTAACAAATTGACGCTGTCCACCAGATGAAGCCCCCTGCCCTCCAGGTTCTTGAACAGAGTGTGTTGCATCAAAAATAACAGGCGCTCCAAATGAACGTAAAATAGGTAACGAACGCATATCCGAAATAAGTCGATTATAGCCAAATGATGTGCCGCGCTCACAAAGCATAACATTTGGATTACCACTGTAAACAACCTTTTTTAAAACATTCTCCATATCCCACGGCGCTAAAAACTGCCCTTTTTTAATATTAATAACACACCCTGTTTTTGCGGCAGCAATCAAAAGATCTGTTTGACGACATAAAAAAGCAGGTATTTGTAAAATATCAACCGTAGAAGAAACAATGCTACATTGCTCTTCGGTATGCACATCAGTCAATATGGGACAATCAAACTCTTTTTTTAAATCAGAAAAAATAGCCATTGCTTTTTCAAGACCAATGCCACGTGCTGCACTCAAAGAAGTTCGGTTGGCTTTATCATAACTTGATTTATAAACAAACCCGATACCAAGCTGATCGGCAATTGTTTTAATACGACCAGCCATTTCAAAAGCATGATCACGACTTTCCATCTGACACGGCCCTGCAATTAATGAAAGGGGCATTTCATTTGAAAAAATAACATTTCCAACTTTTACACGCGCATTTGGTTTTGTCATTTTATCCCTCAAAAGCAAAGTAACCAAATTTATATCTTAAACCAATCGACTTTGTTCTACAGCTGCCTCAATAAAAGAAGAAAAAAGCGGATGTGGGTCAAAAGGACGTGATTTTAATTCTGGATGATATTGAACACCAATAAACCATGGATGATCTACATATTCTATCGTTTCCGGCAAAATACCATCGGGAGACATGCCAGAAAAAATCAAACCACACTGTTCTAACTTATCTTTATAATCAATATTGACTTCATAACGATGACGATGCCGTTCAACAATCTTTGTCATTCCATAAATTTGAGCAATATGACTTTCTTCTTTTAATTCAGCAGTAAAAGCCCCAAGACGCATCGATCCGCCAAGATCACCATTTTTTGTCCGTTTTTCAAGAATATCGCCTCTGAGCCATTCTGTCATTAAACCTACAATTGGATTTTTTGTTTCGCAAAACTCACTCGATGAAGCATTCTCAATTTGTGCAATATTGCGCGCAGCTTCTATACAGGCCAATTGCATTCCAAAACAAATCCCTAAAAATGGAATTTTACGCTCTCGTGCAAATTGAATCGCTCGAATTTTTCCTTCTGCACCACGCGCTCCAAAAGCCCCAGGAACCAAAATTCCATGCACTTTTTGTAAAGCTAAAACGGAATCTTCTTTTTCAAGCAGTTGCGAATCAATCCACTCAATATTAACTTTTACTTTATTGGCTAAACCACCATGCGCAATCGCTTCGATAAGAGATTTATAAGCATCCTTTAAGCCCGTATATTTTCCTACAACAGCAATCGTCACTTCTCCTTCAGGGTGGTGAATACGATACGTAATATCTTCCCATCGATCCATCTGAGGCGGAGGTGCCGAATCAATTCCAAAAGCGCAAAGAACCTCAGAATCTAAACCTTCTTTATGATATGCCATGGGAACATCATAAATTGTTGGCATATCTAATGCCTGAATAACCGCTTTAGCGCGAACATTGCAAAAAAGTGATAATTTGTACCGCTCTGTTTCTGGAATAGACCGATCTGCACGTACAAGTAAAACATCCGGAGAAATACCAATTGATTGTAATTCTTTGACAGAATGTTGTGTTGGTTTGGTTTTTAACTCACCGGCTGAAGGAATATAAGGCATTAATGTAAGATGGACATAAACAACATTTTGTCGGGAAAGTTCATTACCAAGCTGACGAATCGCTTCGAGAAAAGGCATGGCTTCAATATCACCAACTGTTCCACCTATTTCACACAAAACAAAATCAAACTCTTCATTTCCGTTCGTAATAAATCGCTTAATTTCATCCGTAACATGAGGAATAACTTGAACTGTTGCCCCCAAATAATCACCACGCCGTTCTCGTTCAATGATATTGCGATAAATGCGCCCTGTTGTAATATTATCTTGGCTATTTGCAGAACGCCCCGTAAAGCGCTCATAATGACCAAGATCAAGATCCGTTTCCGCACCATCATCAGTTACAAATACTTCACCATGTTGATAAGGTGACATCGTCCCTGGATCAACATTTAAATAGGGATCAAGTTTGCGAAGGCGTACACGATAGCCACGAGCCTGTAATAACGCTGCTAACGCCGCCGCTGCGATGCCTTTTCCGAGGGAAGAAACCACACCACCAGTAATAAAAACATAACGTGCCATGGGCTTATGGTGATAAGCAATTTATAATGATTTTTCCAGCAAAAAATGCAAAAAGAAACAGTTTTTCTTCTAAAACAAAATAAAAAAGGTGAAAAAATCACCTTTTTTAAAATCTATATTTTCTTTAAAAAACTATTTTGTACTGTGATCCGGAACTGTATTTTCAAGAACCGGTGGAACTGGGGTTTCCGCTTCAGGATTTTTAAGCGATTTTTGTTCCTTCGGAGAATCTGAAGTCCCTCCTAGCTGTTCAAGAATAGAAGGGGAAGAGTTACCATCTGATGATGGAACTGATTCTGAGCCTTTATTGGTAGAGTTCTGCTCTGAATTAACCGGTATACGCTTTAAAATATCAGAACTCGAATTTGATATACTTCCCACAACAGTCAGTCCAATGGACACAACAAAAAAACAACAGGCTAAAATAGCTGTCAACCGTGTTAAAGGATTTCGAGATCCACGTGCTTTCATCAGCCCTGAGCTATTACTCACACCGAGCCCACCGCCTTCTGAAGGTTGGATTAAGATCACCCCAACCAAAGTAATCACAATCAATAAATGAATAACAATAAGTACTGTTTGCATAAACCCTGCTCTTCAAATAACTCTTTTATAAGCTCTTTACACATAAATAATACACAATCCAAGGGGGAACTCAAATTTCTCTTCTATAATTTACGACAAACATCACAAATCGTTAAAAAATCAATTGCTTTTAAGCTGGCTCCACCGATCAAAGCCCCATTAACATGAGGAATGCTTAAAAGCTCGAAGGCATTGGATGGCTTTACGGATCCACCATAAAGCAAACGTATCTTATTACCTTCATCAGCAAAACGAGAGCGCATCTTATTACGAATGAAATGATGCACTTTTGCAATATCTTCTGAAGTTGCTGTATTACCTGTACCTATCGCCCAAACAGGTTCATAAGCGATAATGGTATTCTCTGCTGTTGCATCATCTGGTAAAGATCCTTCAAGCTGTTGCGAAAGAACATCCAACACTTTATTATTATCACGCTCCTCCAATGTTTCACCAATACACACAAGCGCCACAAGGCCTGCGCGCCATGCTGCTTGCACTTTGGCACAGACAATTGAATCATTTTCCTGATACACTGTACGACGCTCTGAATGCCCAAGAATAACATGACTTGCTCCGGCTTCTTTAAGCATAAAAGCTGAAATATCTCCCGTATAAGGACCATGATCATCAAAGTGACAATCTTGTCCTCCTAAAAGGAGATTTTCACCATTCAGCGTATCATAAGCACGCGATAAAAGCGTTGCTGGAACACAAATAAGCGCTTCAAATAGATGATTGAGATCTGAGCTTATGCCTGTAGCAATAGCACGCAACTCTCCAAGCGATTCACTCGTTCCATTCATTTTCCAATTTCCAGCAAGAAAAGGCCGAATATTTGGAGACATATTTTACCTCAAGAGCTCTTATAACACTTTGTTTATCTGTAGTATCAAATTATAAAACGAAAGCAAGTCTTTAAAAGCTTGCATCTTTCGTCTCTTTATTGCAAATTCCATTACTGCTTTGGTAATAATTTATGTTAAAATGAGATTGAACAATGCTTGACGTCATAAGAAGTGCTACAAATTCTTGGATTTTTAGAGTTTTCCTTTCTATTTTACTCTTATGCTTCGTTCTTTTATGGGGGATACCACGGTTACACACAAAAAGCGAAAGAGATCTTATTACTTCTGGAAAGTCCATCGTAACGATCGATGATTATCGTCTTGCACTTGCTGATCAAAGCGCACGTTTAGCACAGGCGGCTCATCTTGGGCGAATGTTTACACCAAATGAAATGCAACAATACCAAATTCCTGCTTTTGTGTTTAATCAATTGCAACAAAATGTACTGCTTGATGAACAAGTCCGTAAAATGAAAATAAGTCTTTCAAAAGATACAATCGCTCATACGATTGGTTCTGATAAGATGTTCCAGATAAATGGTACATTTGATAAAAATTTATTTTATAACTATCTTCAGCATTTACGTATCAGTGAAAGTGCTTTTCTTAATTATTATACCAAACAAGAAAAGCGTAACCAACTTATTGCAGCTTTGCTTTCTGATATGAAAGCACCAGATCTCTTTTATAAAGCTCTTGCTCTTTATCAAGGAGAAAGGCGGAGCGCTGATTATCTCGTTATTGATCTCAAAGGAAAGCAAACGATTACTGATCCTGATCACGAAACACTACAAAAATGGTTTGAAACCCATCAAAGTGAATTTCGCACTCCGGAATACCGGACTGTCTCTTTACTATCAATGCACCTTAATGATTTCATAAAACCCAATGATATCTCAACAGATGAAGCAAAAACCTATTATACCCAAAATGAGTCACATTTTGTAACGCCTGAAAAGCGTATATTCGAAGAACTGCGATTCTCCACACGCGAAGAAGCCGATAAGGCCGCAAAAAAAATAGCCGATGGACTGAGTTTTGATGAACTGGTAAAAGCTGAAAAAAAGACTCTTAATGACATAAAAAAAGGGCCTCTTGCAGAAAATGAACTTCCTCCTCATCTTGCATCGGAAATTTTTGAACTCCCACAAGGACAAATCAGTTCTGTAATAAATGATTTACAAGGACCTGTTCTCGTTCGCGTCACACATATTGAACCTGCAAGCTCACTTCCTTTTGAAAGTGTAGAAGAAAATATTCGCCAAACTCTTGCAAAAAATCGTGCTGCTGATGAGATCCGTAACAATTATGTGGCTATTGAAAATGCTCGTTTTGAAGGCGCTTCTTTTAAAGAGCTTGCGGATCAATACAAGTTAACTCTGCGCACAATTACCCTTGATAAAACAGGTAAAACGCTTGAAGGTACAATCCTCACGGATTTGCCTCAAAAAGATACTTTGTTAAACGCCATCTATCAATCAAATGAAGGCGTCGATCTTGATCCTCTCTCTTTTCAAAATGGTGGATATCTCTGGTATAAGGTCGATAAAATTATTCCTGCTCGCGATAAAACATTAGAAGAAGCTAAGATAGATGTTCTTTCTCAATGGAAAAATGAGGAAATCCAACGCCTTCTTGATGAAAAAGCCCAAAATGCTCTCAAACAGCTTATGGAAGGAAAAAGTCTTGTTGCCCTTGCTCAAACACTTGGTGTTACAAAACAAACAACGCCCCTCCTCCGGCGTCAAGATTCCTCTGAAATCCTTGGTGTTGAAGGAATTAAAACATTATTTTCTAGTCCCAAAGGTCATTATGGCATCATAAAAGGTCCAGTTGCAACAAACCGTATTGTTTATCAAATAAAGTCTGTAACGATGCCTAAAGACATCACTCCTCATACTCTTCCACCTGAAGTTCGGGCCAATATAGATATGATGATAAGAGAAGATCTCAAGCTAGAAATGCTACAAATTGCCAATAAAGAACATCCTTTGGAAATTAATAGCAAAAATTATAATCAGATCTTTAACGCTCTCCAATAAAAAGGATGTATATAATTTTGAAAAAACTTTTTTGATAGAATTTCTATCAGAACTTCGTCTATCGTTGAAAAAGATAAGGCCGATCTTTTGTTTGCTTCTAGCTTAAGATCGGCATCATAATTAACTCTCTTGCAAATCAGTGTGTATATCGGCTTGCAAGAAAACAGGTGATGGATAATGCTAAATCTGTTTTTTCAACATGGTAAACACTATTATCCATCTAAAAGCTATAAAGGTTGTCGCCAATTCCGCTATAAACGTCATCCCTCTTGTCATTACATTTACAGCTTGTCATATTGCCACTCTTAACATTCAATTCATAAGGTGCGTATTGCTTCTTCCTGAAATGATTTTCATTGATACACCCAACTTATGATATGAAAAAACTAGTTTAAAATTCATTATAAACGTGATTAAAAACAAGAAAATCTTTATTTATTCAACGCTCTCATTCAATATAGGAAAAAAATAAACTCTCATGATAAATTAATATATTTATATGTCATAGAAATCATCAATTATGGATTCATAACTTTAATTTCTCAAAAATGAGCGTTTTTCTATAGCCTTAATAGGCTGCCAAAGTAATTTCCCTCATAATAAAATAGAAATTATACTTCATTTGTAAATAAGACACAGCCAATATATTTAGAGTACTCAATATCAAAGTTTTTCATCAAATGCACCAATGTATTAGGCTTTATCTTATGTTTTTCTTTTTTTATAACACATTGATTTATAATTATAATATCTCTTTTTGTCTTCAACATGAAAAAAATCAATCTAACTCTAATCTCATCATATTCTTTTACAATATCTTTGGAAAATGACCGCTTAGTGCCGCTCTTGTTATCAGCCAATAGCGATGTATTAATGACAAAGTTGCACTTTCTTGAAAAGTTTCAGCCCCCAACCGTAGAGCTTTTTGAAGAGAATCCGGTATAATGACCAATGGAAGAAAGGCTGGCTTAAGAGCTCTAGGTAACATATGAAAAGATGCATAAAACTTGCTATAATGATCGCGTGATAATGCTACCATAGCTTCAACAATACGGCCCTTTTGTTGATCACTGAGACGATGAGAATCTAAATCCTTCCTATTCATTCCTACAGCCTGCAGCATATCAGTAGGTAAATAATAATGATAGCGTGATTGCATAAAAGATAAAAGGCGCAATACACCGCTTAATCCTTGAGCAATTCCCCCATGTTTATAGGTATCTGTAAAATCTTGTGCGGCATCAGGATCTAATATCTGACAAGAAAGCTGTAAAATTATACTTGCTGTTTCACTACAATAATGCTCAAGATCATGAAGCGTTTCTAATGGGTTGTGGTAAAGATCTAAAATTTGTGCATCACAATACCGTAAAAAAGCTGTCTTAGGTAAATTAAAAAGAGTCATTGCTGTTAATAAATCACTTAAAATCGGATTACTTGCGTTCGTTTGCATTTCCTCATGCACGATAGAATCATACCACCAGCGTAATCGTATTTCGCCGATGAGTGGATCATGAACACTTTCGCGAATACGAGAAATCTCAGCATTAAATGCGTAAAGAGCAGCCAATGCTTTTCGCTTTTTTTTAGGTGCAAATAAAACCGATATATAGCGATCACGATCTATAGTACGTAAAATATCAAGACAATAAGGAAGAGAGCCTATCATTCTATGAGCCTATTAACGTCCCTTTTTAGCTATTCAATTAATATTCTCTTTTTATTCATATTTAAAAATGAGAGATAAGAAAATACAGTTCAAAAAATAAGATTTTTAAATGTGTTTCTTCATATCTGATGAATGAAAGTTTCTTTTTTAGTGACTTTTCTTTTCAGAAAGAAGACTTTCTAAAATGAAATAAATCATTTTTTTGATAAAATTTATCTTATAGGATTTAAGCGTTTATTTGTCGTAAAAACAGATAAAATAAACTGTAACATGTGTAATGAAACTTAGGAACAGACAAAGAAAAATACTTTTTGACCGAACAGATGACAATACACTGATCATCCAAAACTTCACCAAATGATTAGCCTCTTCTTACAACTTCAAAGAACAAAGATTCCTATTCTCACTTCTCTGTCAAAAATCCAATTTCTTTTGACGGTTTCCTACCTCTCGTAACGAATTAATTTATAGTAATAATTTATCATTTTATCTGTTAAATTAGAAACCCTCATATCATATGATTCTCTCATTTTATGCCTATTCTCTTTCATCTTACACATAAAGCGGGTGTGTAGGTAAAATTAGAACGAAATAAAAATGCTTCTTATGAATGACCTAAAATGCCAAAAACTTATCACTTATGTGATATGCTAGGCTCTACAGGCTAATTCAGCTCTGAATACTTGCTGCTATATTAAAAATACACTTAATGTATTAAGCTTTATGTATAATACTTTATGTTCCTTATATTACCGCCTTAAACGATGGTATTTTGAGATACAACAAAATAATTACACGCACCTTTTATGCTAGATAAGCATATCTATTTTATTAAACAATGCTTTATTCTACCGCAAATAATAATGCCGCAACAGCGCGATCTTCAGCCAATAAAACATTAAATGTACGCACTGCTGCTCCTGTACTCATTGTATCTGATGAAATACGCTTTTCCCATAAAAGGACCTGTAACTCTTCAGGCAATCGTAATAATTCAGTTCCAGTCCCTATTAATAAAACTTCAATCTCATTTGCTTCTTCTAAAACACGAGATAGATCTCCTTGAGTGGGAACAGGCCCAGCCATATCAATGCCATAAATTCCTGATGGAATACAAATAATAGAACCTCTATGAGACATATCAGCAAAACGAAATCCACCATTCCCATAAGCATCAATAGGCGCACGACTTGGAAAATGTGCTTCACGAATTTGAATTGCATCGGACATGAATAAGAACCCTTTATTTTTAAAAATTCACTTGTCTTTTACTTCTTACCATAAAAATCAACGGGAATATAAAACAGTGTTATGTTAACCATAGCTCATCAGAATATTGAGGTAGAAATTTTACTATAACACCTTGATTGGGTTAGACAAAAATATATTAAAAAGTTAACAATAAACCACGATGAAAGGTTATATTTATCTATCTTTTAAAAATTTTTCTTAACTTAGTTGACACAAAAGTGAAAAACTTCTCTTTATAGAAATAAGGACATTGTTTAAAGGTAGAAAGATTTTCCGTAATATCCCATAAATAAAGCAACCATTTTAATAGTCTACAGAAAACAAAAATATCACTTTCTAGCGTGACTATAAAAACATTCCTTCTTTATATTTTAACATTTTTTATAAAAATGCTTTCAAAAATGGTATAAATCGCACTTACACTTTAAGATGCATTTTCCTTATTTTCTTTTGATATTGCCTTTTCCTCTTCAGAGATACTAACATTTTCTTTCACAGTCTTTTTAGACTTAGATTTTTGTGGTGTTTTCGTTTTAGCATTAAGTTTTGATTTTTTTTCTGCAATCGGCTCACCTTTAACACGTACATCCGCTAATGTTGAACGAAGAACACGAATATTCATATTCTCACCAATTTCAACCTCTAATTCACCACTCTCGTCATGAACCTTCGTAACCTTGCCGATAATACCACCACCCGTTATAACTGTATCACCGCGACGTACTGCATTAAGCATTTCCTGCCGTTTTTTCATTTGGGCTCGCTGTGGACGAATGGCAAAAAAATACATAATTGCAAAAATTAAAATGAATGGGACAGCGTTAACAAATGAAATTCCACCGGAAACATCGCCTGCAACTTGAGCATAAGCGTTTGTAATCAACATTTTTATCTCCTATAGTTAAACTTCAGGTATTTCCCACTCTCTTAAAATTAAACCCGATTCAGAAAAAATTCCTAAAGAATTTATTATAAAAAGCTATAATGATACAATGTAATCTCAGCTTGATGGAAATGCAATAAACCCTTAAGAGACAGAGTACAATAAGAAAAAATTTTAAAAAACAGATTTATTTTTCTCTATTATATATCCTGCACTAGAAGCCTTTTCTTTTACTCAATAAATGATACAAAATAATTTATTTAATGAAAAAATATTAATTTATAGAGATAACTCATTATTTTTTAATGTCGAATTATAGAGCTCAATACCGTAAAACGCTCTCATTTCAAACTTTTTGAATTCATCAAAAAATTTTCTTGCCCATCACACCTGTAAAATAAACATAAAGATAAAAACTCTTTATGAAAAAAAGTCAAATATCTCTTCTCAAGCTCCTTAAATGCAAGCATATTGCAAATGCTGGATGCTGATAAATCGTGTGATGCTCTTTGTTCTATCCCTTCATAAAGGCAAAGATGATAATCTCTAATGCTCCAAACAAACTGCTCTTTTAAACCAATGACTTTTTGCTACCACATAACGTTAAACATGGGCCAATACCTTTCAATGATCGGACGTCATGTTAAAGTCCATGAAACACGTCAATACTTCATCAAATGAGATTGGCTTTGAAAAAAGAAGTAACATCACAGATTGATTATTCGACTCCTCAAACATTGCTTAGTGTTTTGAATCATCTACAAGAGCCAATTGAACAGAGATATCATTTTATTGCAGAATTAGCACCGAAAATAGAAGCTTTAAAAAATTTAAAAGATTCTGATGAATGCAATTGATTTAAGAAAATAAATTGTTTTCATGAAATTTCTATAAACTATAAGATTATTAAAATTTAATGTCATTAATCCATTAGTTTTCTAAATATTTAAAAGGATCAACGGGTAATGAATTCTTACGCATCTCAAAATAAACACGTGGCGTTTTAACATTTCCTGAAACACCCGACTTCGCAATCTCATCACCACGTCTTACCCTTTGGCCTTTGCTCACAACAAGCTGACTATTACATCCATAAATAGTGATAATATTATTTTCATGTCGAATCATAACAACATTCCCCAGCTCTTTTAAGCCATCTCCTGCGTAAATAACAACACCATTTTCCGCCGCCTTTACCGATGATCCTTCAGGCACAGCAATGTCTATTCCTCGATTCATTATTGTTCCTTTTTTTTGACCAAAATGGCTTAATAAACGCCCTCGTACCGGCCAACGCATTTTAGAAATTCCCGTGGCTTGCGGCGTCTTAATATTATCTGTGCGCGTAATGGTACTTGATAAATCAGATTCATGATTCAATTGCACCATCTGTTTAGAAGAACTTTTTTCAGAATTTGATCTGTTCACCTGTGCAGAAGGTGGTGTTGTTACAGGAGCTTTATATATAGGAGAAGCTTTCTTATTCTTTATAGAAGACGTCACCTGAGGTTGGAATGAAGATTTTGCTGTTGAAGTTTCTAACGTACGCCTGCTTGGAAGCACAAGGACTTGACCGATATAAATAGAATTACTGTTTATACCATTTGCTGATTTTAATGCCTCAACACTAACCCCTACTTGTCGTGCAATGCTGAGTAGTGTATCCCCTCTCTGGACAATATAAGAGTTCTGCCGGAGAATAGGAGAATTATCCATTTGTGAACGGGAAAGTGTTCCAAGGTTACGTGGAGGTGCCCCTATAACACGATCATCAGGAGAAGCTCCCCTACCTTGCTGTGAAGAATTATAGGGAGGATTGCTATCGATCCACGAATCATCATTTGGTTCTACGGGGGGTAACTCAGTGCTTTGTATCATGTCCCCGCCGTACGATAGCATTCCCGGATCTATATACATAGAATTCGCTATATTTGATTGAGAGGGTACCCTATGATGAGAAGCAATATTGGAAAAACGTTGTGAACCAGAACTACAACCAGCAACAATAGTTACCACCGCTAAAAAAGTTATTCTCTGAAAATTATACTGGAAAATATTATCCAAAGCTTTTAGACACATCGTTTTGCTCACTCATCAATACTCAACTTACTCTATTAAAGCTTTTTTAAATTACCGAAGTGTTAAAATGAAATGTTTTATTCATAAATATCTTTAATTAAGATCAAAGTGAATTTAATATAAAATAGAGAGAGTGAAATAATTTATGCTATTTCTTAAATTTTAAAAATTAGAGTCTCTCCGCAATATCTTTAATAAAGGGTTGATAACGCACTTGAAACAACTCTAAACATTCAAATCGGCTACCAATTTTTGTATAGCGCGTCACCGTTTGTACCCCTTCATCAGGTCCTATGGCTTGAATGAGAATTCCATTCTCAGCTAAAAGTTCTAAAAATTCCTTGGGTTCATCAGAACGTGACGGCCAAATAAGAATACGATCAAATGATCCCAAACTTGCCACATTATGGCTTCCATCAATCTGCCGTATAATAATATTTTCAATACCCAAAGTTTGAAATTTTTGGCGCGCTAAATCAACAAGCGTTTTATAACGATCAACCGTCGTCACACGATCACTTAAGCATGCCATAAGAGCCGTACAAAAGCCAGAGCCCGTACCAATTTCCAAGACACGATGCTTTTTTTTCAATGATAGAGCTGAAAGAATCAAGAGCTGTTCTTCCAAACGTTCCATATATTCCCCACACTCTATGGGAATAACCTTATTATCATAAGCACTATCAAACCACGGAGCAGAAACAAATTGTTGACGTGGAATTTTCTCCAAGGCCGAAAAAAATCGCACGTCATCAATGCCTTTGCTACGCATTTTCAGTACAAGAGCAGCCAACTCCTCACGAAATTGCAAAATACCCTTTTGCTCCATAGTATCATTCACTCTCTAATGGAGATGCATTTTTATTTATCTCTATAAAACACTTCTTTTAAAATGGTAAAGCCTCTTGCGTTTGCATAGCATTACCTCTTTGCAATAAACGCATGTTGTTTTTCCTTTCCCAAAATTAAGCAGTAATATAACGCATGCCTCCCATATAGGATTGTAAAACATCTGGAATAATAATTGATCCATCAGCCTGTTGATAATTTTCAAGCACAGCAATAAGACAACGGCCAACAGCCGTACCAGAACCATTAAGGCTATGAACAAAATGCAATTTTTTGTCGCCTTCTTTACGATAGCGAGCGTTCATACGGCGGCCTTGAAAGTCCCCACAAACGGAACAACTAGAAATTTCGCGATAACATTCTTGGCCAGGAAGCCAAACCTCAATGTCATAAGTCTTACGTGCTGCAAATCCCATATCCCCCGTAGAAAGAACCACTGTGCGAAAAGGTAAACCGAGTCGTTTTAAGATATCTTCTGCACATTCCGTCATACGTTCCAATTCAATGAGAGACTGCTCTTCACTGGTAATCGAAACCATTTCTACCTTCCAAAACTGGTGCTGACGCAACATACCGCGTGTATCACGACCAGCAGCGCCCGCCTCTGAACGAAAACAAGGAGATAAAGAAGAAAATCGCAGTGGCAAATCTGATATTTCAAGAATTTCATCGTTGACCAAATTCGTTAATGGCACTTCTGCTGTGGAAATAAGCCATCGGCCATCTGTTGTTTGAAAAAGATCTTCAGCAAACTTCGGCAATTGAGCTGCGCCGTAAACAATCTCATCACGAACAAGAAGAGGAACAGAAACTTCTGTATAACCATGCTCATTGACATGCACATCAAGCATAAATTGTCCCAATGCTCGCTCTAGCCGTGCTAACGCCCCTGAAAGCACTGTAAAACGTGTTCCAGATAAACGACTAGCTCGCTCAAAATTCATCTGCTTGAGATCTTGACCAAGGTCAAAATGCTCCTTTGGTGTAAAATTAAAAGTTGGAGGTGTCCCAAAATGTCGAATGACGACATTATCACTTTCATCTTTACCATCTGGAACATCATCCAATGGAATATTGGGAAGTGCTGAAAGAATTTTTTCAAGACTTTCCGTCAGCTGTTTTTCTTCCGCTGTTGCAGAAGAAAGAAAAACTTTAAGCTCTTCAACTTCAGCTCTAAGCCGTTCAGCCATGTGCTGATCAGATGCAGCTAAAGCTTGTCCTATTTCCTTTGAAATCGCATTGCGGCGTTCCTGTGCTAATTGTACTTTAGCAACATGGGATCGACGTGCAAGATCAAGTTGTATTAATCTCTCGGCTTGTGGCTCAAGGCCTCTTCTTACAAGCGCTTTATCTAATTCTTCAGGATTTTCGCGAATCCACTTAATATCAAGCATTAAAATTCCTCATTTATATCGTTTTTATTTATATCGTTTTTATTCATTTCTCATTGCGTAAGATTATACACTTTTCTTAAGTGGATTTTCTTCTCTTTTCTATACCGTAAGCAATTAAAATTGAGACCTCATAAAGCGCTATCGTTGGTAAAGCTACTGCAAACATCGTAAAAAAATCCGACGGCGTTATCATTGCCGCAATAATAAAAGAGAGCAGGATAGCCCATTTTCGTTTAGACACCAAATCATGAGGCGTTAAAAGTCTAACTTTTGTTAAAAGACTGATGACAAGAGGCAATTGAAAAATCAAACCAAAAATGAGGATAAACGACGTCATAAAGCCCAAATAATCAGAAATACGTACGACAAACTCTATCTTTAATTGAGCATCTGGAAGAAATTGTTGAGAAAGGCTAAACCATAGTATTATTGGCGCCAATAGAGCATAAACAAACGCTCCTCCAATACAAAATAAAATAGGGCTACCAATGAGAAAGGGCAAAAAAGCCCTGCGCTCATTTTTATAAAGCCCTGGTGCAATAAAACTATAGAACTGAAAAGCCGTATAGGGAAAAGATAAAATAATTCCTCCAAAAGCAGCAAGTTTCATCTTTGTTAAAAAAGTTTCCCATACCTGCGTTGATTGCAAACGAATACTCTCAGGATACCCTCCCGCTATTTTCATTGCCCACTGATACGGCCATAGTAAAAAATTCAAGATATAATCTTTAACAAGAAAACACATCATAAAAGTGATCATAAATGCAACTAAGGTCGAAATAATTCGCTGACGAAGTTCAATTAAATGTTCTAAAAGGGGGGCCATATTGGCATCAACCTCATCTTTTTTTACATTCATGACACATCTTCTTTATCTTTTTCTAATTTATGGTGAGTTGCTTTAATATCCGAATTATCGTGAATACCCTCTAATGTATTTTGAATGGAATCAAAAGTTTCTGCCAACTTCTTCCTTGAAGCATTCATATCTGAACACGTTTTTTGCAAATCATCGCACTCAATTTGTTTTATTACATCATCAAACTGGTGACGAAGCTCATTTGCTGTTGAATGCATATAAGCTCTTATCTTTACGATTGTCTTGAGTATTTTAGGTAAATCTTTCGGTCCAACGATAATGATGAGAACAAGTAAGATCACGACAAGCTCTGGTCCATCAATCCCAAACATCGCTTATACTCAACTTCCTCATAAAAAATAATGCACAATAATGATGACGTTTTTGTTATTTAACACGCTGTTTTTTAGCAATAGATGCCTTGCCTCCTTTAGAGTGAGAAGAAGCCTTTCTGCGTGTTGCTGTATGTTTTACCGATAACGGCTGAGATGGTTGAGATTCTCCATCAATGATTTGGGAAGAAGCAGTCTTTTCAACATTACCCTCAATGCCTCCCTCTTCTTCCTTCATATTCTTTTTAAAGGCTTTAATTCCTTTAGCAACATCTCCCATTAATTCAGAAATTTTACCGCGTCCGAAAAGCACCAAAATAAGTAATAAAATTACAATTAAATGTGTTGGTGAAAAAATATTACCCATTACTCTCTACTCTATGCTTTTTATCTCACTTATTCATTTCCTCTGGATAATGTATCAAATATTGTATCCTATTTATATATTTTTTTCTCAACTTAAAAGAAATCACACGTGTTTTAACGGAAGAAGAATGATCGTCTTCAATCAATCAGTCAAACTTTAAAAAGGTGTAATATCATACTTTTCTAGATATTAAGTGTGGTACCGCAATATGAACTCATTCAAAATGCGTATTAGACAACATTTGTGCATGTGATCAAGAATATATTTTATTAACGCGTAAAATATCTTATTTTATAAGAATTATTCACGTGCACCTCATAAGAGAGGTCAATATAGAGAGATAGAAACTATTAAAATGGTTCCTTATAGACGTCAAGGATGCTAGAAAATAAATCATAATATATAGGGGTATGACAACTCCGGCTTTCATCTTTACTCAGTAAAGAGCTTCCATTGAAATGTTTTTGCCCTCTTCTTGTTCAACTTTCATATAAAAGATTTAAAATCCTAATGAAATAAGTGCTCCCATGACATTCATATTTTATGTATATAATTTTTTGATGAGGGGCTTATTTGATTGTTACAAGAAAGTTTTTATGGATATCAATTCTATTATTCTATGCTAATAAGCCTATACAGTTATCCATACGATAGAGTTTCTTCCATGAATTATCGGCATATTTACCATGCTGGCAATTTTGCTGATGTTTTTAAACACATTATTGTCATGCGCATTGTAGAATATCTCAAACGCAAAGAAAAAGCTTTTCGCGTTATAGATACGCATGCTGGTATTGGTATTTATGACCTCTCTTCTTTAGAAGCCTATAAAACAGGAGAGTGGCGCGAAGGTGTACAACGAATTTTTTCAAAGCCTATCCCAGAAGATTTAAGAGAACTTCTTTGTCCGTGGTGTGATATCATTGATT
The DNA here is from genome assembly GCF_902162175.1 of Bartonella saheliensis. NCBI lineage: Bacteria > Pseudomonadati > Pseudomonadota > Alphaproteobacteria > Hyphomicrobiales > Bartonellaceae > Bartonella > Bartonella saheliensis. The sequence goes on along the minus strand of NZ_LR607196.1, from coordinate 115,670 downwards.
CCCTCAATAAAGGGGAAAAAGAAATTGTATTTTATCCTGGATCGCCTGTTCTTATTCGTCAATTATTACGGAAACAAGATCGTCTCACCGCAATAGAATTGCACGATAAAGATTATCATATTTTAGCAAAAAATTTTGCTGGCGATTATCAAACAAAAGTTTTGCATTTGGATGGATGGCTCTCCTTAAATGCTCATTTACCACCAAAAGAAAAACGTGGGTTTATCCTTGTTGACCCTCCCTTTGAAAAAAGTGGGGAATTTTCCCGCCTTATTGAGGGATTAATAAAAGCTTATCGCCGTTTTTCTGGAGGGATCTACGCCTTATGGTATCCTGTTAAACATGATAAAGAAATTGAACGTTTTCTTGATGCACTTTATCAAACAGGAATTCCTAAAATTCTACAGCTTGAAATGCGTATCCGAAAAAATTCAAGTCCACCGACAATGAATGGAAGTGGGATGATTATTATCAACCCTCCCTATCTTTTGGAAAACGAAATGAAAAAACTCAGCCCCTTTCTTATCAACCGTCTTGGACAAGATGAAAATGCTCAAATAACGCATAAGTGGCTTCAAAAAGAACATCTAAATTAGACTTTGCTCTTACGTTTTCCTTTTAAAATACCCTTTTGTAAGTTACAAAAGCGATAAGACTCTGTTATTTTTTAGATAATATCAACATATAAGATAATAATGATAAGCTTATAATGATTACATGAATCATAGAACAATAAAGCTATTGAGCACCGCCATTCTTACGTCTCATAAAAGGAATGTTTAGTTCTTTCTTGTATAGTTTCACTCCACGCGGCTCTTCCTACTTGTAACGTGCAAAAGACATCGGTTTGATTAATTTAACAATAGGTTTAAAATGAAAAAGTCTTATGCTTTTCTGGAGTTTAATTTAATGTCGATAATGAAAAACTATCTTTATGAATCAATATCTTATTTGTAATTATTTTTTTCTTTTAGAAAGTCTATCCTCTTATCATCATGGATTTCTTACTTCAATTATTTTTTAATGAATCAATTGAATTGGGCGTGTTCATAAAACTGTCATAAATAAAAATTCTCATATTTTTTTATGAAAGAAAAGTACTCTAAAATTACACTCTTATGCTATAATATGTTATTGATGGACAAAAGCTATTAAAGACATAAATAATCGTTATTTAATGAAATAAAAATATTTAATAGAATAAACAAAAAATATTTCTTGATAAACGGAATGATCCTGAAAAATAATACAACTTGTCTGAAAAATAAAAGAGAAAAGCTTTCTTTTCTCTCTAATTTGGCATGGAACAATGCCAATCAAAGCAATGAAAAAAATCAATTTAAAGGTGTCAAATTTATACAAGAGTTTGTTAGACACCTTCCCCATAAACCGGGAGTTTACCGGATGATTGGTGAAAATGGTAATATTCTCTACGTTGGCAAAGCGCGTAATCTCAAAAAACGTGTTTCAAACTATACACGTGAACAAGGACACAATAATCGTATTACCCGTATGATTCGTGCAACATATCATATGGAATTTATCGTTACCCATACAGAAACAGAAGCACTCCTTTTAGAAGCCAATCTCATCAAAAGATTGCATCCTCATTTTAATGTATTACTCCGTGATGATAAAAGCTTTCCTTATATCATGATTACAAATGATCATCGAGCACCTGCACTTTACAAACATCGTGGCGCTCGAACGCAAAAAGCTCATTATTTTGGACCTTTTGCTTCTGCTGGTGCAGTGACACAAACAATTCACGTTTTACAACGCGCTTTTTTATTACGAACCTGTACTGATGCAATTTTTGAAAACCGTACGCGCCCCTGTTTGCTTTATCAAATTAAGCGATGTTCTGCACCTTGTACCCATGAAATTAATGACAGTGATTATAAAGAACTGGTAAGAGAAGCAAAAGCGTTCCTTTCGGGAAAAGATCAATCTGTTAAAAATGATATGGTTCAAGCTATGCATAAAGCCGCAGAAAATCTTGATTTTGAACAAGCTGCTTCCTATCGTGACCGCTTATCAGCCCTTTCTCACATACAAAGCCATCAAGGTATTAACCCTCAAACGATAAAAGAAGCAGATGTCTTTGCAATTGCTCAAAAAGAAGGAATGACTTGTATTCAAGTGTTCTTTTTTCGCATGGGGCAAAATTGGGGAAACCGAGCCTATTTTCCTAAAGCAGATCCCTCTTTTTCTCGTACTGAAATTTTAGCGAGTTTTCTTGCCCAATTTTACGATGATAAACCCCTTCCCAAAAGCATCCTTTTATCGGAAGAAATTGAAGAAAAGACGCTTCTTACAGAAGCATTAAGTCTCAAAGCAAATCACAAAGTGTCTCTCTCTTTACCCAAGCAAGGTGAGCGGAAAACGCTTGTTAATCACGCTTATCTTAATGCTCATGAAGCACTAGAACATAAGCTTGCTGAAACAGCTACCCATACAAAATTACTTCAAGGGCTTGCTGAAACATTCCAACTGCCTTTTCCTCCGCGCCGTATAGAAGTGTACGACAATTCTCATATTATGGGAACAAATTCGGTAGGGGCTATGATTGTTGCTGGTCAAATGGGATTTGTTAAAAATCAATATCGCAAATTCAATATTCGCTCAACAGATATCACGCCTGGCGATGATTTTGGCATGATGAAAGAAGTGATTAAACGAAGATTTTCACGCCTTATCAAAGAGCATGATTTTCCAAATAAAAGTCATGACATACAAGATCAAAAGAATGATCTTTTTCCCGTTTGGCCTGATCTTATCTTAATCGATGGTGGTGAGGGACAAATCAACAGTGTGCATACAATACTTGCTGAATTACAATTGAATAACCTAATCACCGTTGTTGGAATAGCCAAAGGTGTTGACCGTCATGCGGGACGTGAACGATTTTTTATAAAAGGCACCCTTCCTTTCACACTTCCCCCCCGTGATCCTATCCTCTATTTTTTGCAACGTCTACGTGATGAAGCACACCGTTTTGCTATTGGAACACATAGAATAAAACGAAAAAAAGAAACCTTTAAAAATCCACTTGATGAAATCGAAAATATCGGTCCGTCAAGAAAACGTGCATTGCTTCATCATTTTGGAAGTGCCAAGGCTGTTGCTGGCGCCTCACTTGAAGACTTGAAAAAAGTTACGGGAATCTCTATCGCAATCGCGCAAAAAATTCATGACCATTTTAATGAAAAATAGGCTTGTTTCATCACTTTAGCCTTGTTACTTACAGGGAATATGTTTTCCTTTACAAGAATTGAAAATGACTCTATGAAAAATCATACTTTTTCTTTTCCAAATCTTTTAACTTATGCACGAATTGTTGCAGTCCCAATGGTTGTTGCTTGCTTTTTTGTAGAAGGACGCCTACAATCAAATGATATTGCGCGCTGGATTGCCGTTTCCATTTTTATCGTTGCCTCTATTACTGACTTTCTTGATGGCTATCTTGCCCGTATTTGGGAACAAACATCCAATATTGGCCGCATGTTAGATCCAATTGCCGATAAGCTTCTCGTCTCAGCTTGTTTGCTTTTGCTTGCCGCAGACAGCACGATTGCTGGATGGACATTATGGGCAGCAATTATTATTCTTTGTCGGGAAATTCTTGTATCAGGATTACGTGAATATTTAGCTGAATTAAAAGTAAGCGTTCCGGTCTCTCGTCTTGCTAAGTGGAAAACTTTTGTACAAATGATCGCTATTATCTTTCTTTTAGCAGGGCCAGCTGGTAATAAAATTTTTCCTTACACAGTAGAATTTGGTATTACTATGCTTTGGATTGCTGCCCTCCTTACATTGTGGACAGGATGGGATTATTTTCGTGCGGGTTTAAAACACGTCATCTCATGAAATCATCTGATTTATAACAATAATCTATCCTTCTGCAACTTAAATGAGAAAAGATACCATAAATCTACTTACTTTAAATCTCGTGATGATTAATCAATTAAAGAACACTTCTTTTGCCCATCATAACCAAAGTTGGCGTCTAGTTAAAAGACATTTCAAAGAATAAATAGGCTTTATCCCCTCGCAAAAAAGTTGCAATATTAAAAGCAAAAAAACGATGAATCTCTATATCTGTCAAAGAGATCTATAATCTTATAAGCAAGAACCTAAAACACTATGTTTTAGGTTCTTGCTTCTTATTTATGCTTTTATTAACCAACAATTTCTATCTCAGAAAACCAAAACGCAATTTCTGTTTTTGCTGTTTCAGCACTATCAGATCCATGGACAGAATTTTCACCAATCGACAAAGCATGAACCTTACGAATTGTCCCTTCCTCTGCATCACTAGGATTTGTAGCCCCCATCACTTCACGGTTTTTAGCTATTGCATTTTCTCCTTCCAAAACCTGTACAATTGTTGGGCCAGAAGACATAAATTCAACCAATTCGCTAAAAAAAGGGCGTTCTTTATGAACAGCATAAAAATTTTCAGCCTCACGCTTGCTCATCCACACACGTTTAGATGCAATAACACGCAAGCCCGCATCCTCAAGCATTTTGGTAATTGCTCCTGTCAAATTACGACGTGTTGCATCTGGTTTAATCATCGAAAAAGTATGCTCTAAAGCCATTTACTCACCTTTATTTCATTGATAACATTCTCTAACTGTTTCTATAGCGAGCAGGCCGTCCTTTGCCAAGTGACTTTGCAAAAATCTACACAAATTCTCAAAAATATAGAATGGATTATAAAGAAGACTTCAATAAAATAAATACAGTTATAATTACCCCTCCCATCATAAGATGCACATCTGCCTCTTAGTAAATGTTGAACTCCTTATTATATTTCTAAACGCTTCCCATCAAAATTATCATATAAGCAATAACAATTATAAGAAAAAAACAACACGTAAAAATACATAGCTTTTATGAAAAACCTCTTCTTTAAAAGAAGATGCATCTAAACACTTCAAGTCTAGGTTTTAAAATTCTCTTACCTTACTGAGATCAATTAAAAAATTCCTTATAATTAAAAGCTATAGCGTATCCCTAAAATACCTTGAAGGGACTGTTTTGTTTTACGCCCTTTAACATAATGAGCCTCGCCATATAACTTTAACTTCTCACTCAAAAAACTGCTTAAACCTATGCCTAATTTACCCGCATTACCTGATAAATCAGTGGTGAATGAATGGTGTTCATTAATCACCGTTTGATTATCATCCTTATTCTCACGCAACCATGCTGCTGTAATATACGCCTGTGAGGAAGTAGACATGCCAGAGCCAAATTCATACCCTAAAGATAATCCAATCTCACTGCGCAGTGAAGTAAAGGGGCGGATATCACCGCTCATGTCATTCGATAACTTGATTTCTTTTCCCTCAACTTGCAACCATGTAATTTGTCCATAAGGCTGCAACCAACTGCTCTTGGACGTCTGAAGTCGATACCCTGCTTCAAAGGAGGTTCCCACCGCCCATTGCTTATAACTGCCTTCAATCCCTGAACCATTTGTGGAAACCGCCTTCAGCGTATTTTGATAATGATTGTATTTTAAAAGAGCATCCAGATACCATCCACTATAATCCAGATACGTGACATAAGCCCCAATGCTATAACTATTGATACCGCTGGTTCCCCCCCGTGCATGCGCAATACGGGCGTGGTCATAACTGCCAAAACCACCTATATAAAATTCTCCATTTTCCCACTCGCTTAAGCCATTGATCCCTAAAACGATCCCTGTCTGATCGAGCTTAAAATCTATATGCTCTGTCGCAATGCTTTCTTTTGCTTTAATCGCATAGCCCCATAAAGCCGTATTCTTTTTACTTTTATCTAGAATTCCTCCTCTTCCCGCACGCACACTTTGCATTTCATTGTGAAACACCATCGCTGGCGCTACAGACATAGACAATACCGCATCTGTAGAAGGTGTTGTTAAAAACTGAGAACCTGAAAGCTTCTCATCCAATTGTGGAGAAGGTTGCTCCTGATTGCTTGGACGCAAAATCATCTGATCAGCTAAAGACTGAGAAGATACTGAAATAGCCCTCTGTTGTGTGTCAGTAGAAAGAGAATGTGGAGGTGATGGAGGCAATATCACACGAGTCTTATTTTCTTGAGAGGAAGATACCGAAACACTCGAGACATTTTGTGCTTCTCTTAAATGACGTGGAGGCCGTTTTTTTGGTTCCTCTTTTCGAGTAGGCTTCTGAGAACCGATATTTTTTCTTCTAGAAGGAGTACTTTGATCAGATTCAGATAATGCAACAGGAACCTTCATTTTCTTACTTACACACTCTACTTCAGAATTAGAACGTTCCGTACCTTTAGAGACTCGACTTAAATACCAAGTTGCAGAACTACCACTAGAACTAGCACATCGACCTCTCCTCTCCAATTGATACTGATAGGTTCCACCATCAACAACTGTAATGTCCTTTCCTGAAAGATCCGACAGAGTAAAATTAGCTCCTTCACCTTGGCTTCTATCGGTAACTAACGGAATCTCAGTAACAAAACTATTCCTTTGAGAAAGAGGACCTATAATCTCACGACCAGAATCTGAAATGTTTATTTTGTGATTACCAGCACCCTCATCAATCAACAAGTAGTCACTCGCATCCCAGGTAGCACTAATATTGAATCGAAACTTTAAATTTCCTGAAAGACTCTCGACATGAAGTGAAATATGACGTGGATCATACGGAATAGAAGTAAAAATAACAGTTCCACCCTCTCCCCCTAAATCTTCAATTTTAATCTGAGGTTTTTCCCCTATATTCCGTTCACCAACCTTAAATATTGTTTCCTCAGGTCGTCCCTCTATAAGAATCTTTTTTTTAGTGAGATGGTTTGTGACATCACCAGCGAATAAATAAAGTTCTCCGTGATTATTGACCCTTACTTCTCCAACAACTTCTTCTGCATTAGCGTGGAGCCACGATTGGGCATAATCCATAATTGTTAAAGTATCTACTCCCCCCCCAGGATATACAACTTGAATAGCTTTCTCCTTCAAAGTAGTAGACAAAGATTCCCCTAGTGCTAAGACATGCTGTCTACCATTTCCAGAGACCTCTGTAGTCATTGCTTTTCCCCCCTTTTTTCCTTCTCCCGCATAAAGATTTTGTTCTCCGTTATTTCCCACTTTCGTATTCCAAGCCCACGCCCCGTCATATATATTCTGCTGTCCTACTGCCCCTCCACCACCAGTAACTGTGGTATTAGAAGCACTACTTTGTCTAACCACATCTGTAAGATCAATACTTGGCTCTTCATGAACAAACTGCTGACCACCCTCAATTTTAGCATTGACTGCATTCCCTCCGCGCACAACTATCTGCATTCCCCCTTTTTGAATAGTAGCACCAATTGAAGTAGCTCCGTTATCAACAACCTCTACACCACCACCTTCAATCGTAATATTACTGCTAAAAAGATTACTAATCAGTGCTGAACCTTTTGATACTTTTCCTCCACTCGATATACTTTCTAATCTTTCTAGCTCTTCACTCTTTTTCTCAACTGCACTTGCAGATTGCACAAGACAACTACTGATCATCAATACTGAAAAACTTAACTTGTATTTATACCTCATTATCCACACTCCACTCTCAATTATTTAAACAAATACCCCGCGGCTACGCAGGTAGTTCATTTTAGAATGTATCATAATGTGTTTTATTTATGTCTAAATACAATTTTTTGTTGCATTATTTTAATTTAAGCAACTTTTAGTTGTATATATAAGCCACTAAAAAACGCTCCCTGAAAGCAGAAAAACTGAATAAAACTCAAACTGTTTACTTGAATTCAAGAAATAATTCACAGATTTGTATCTAAAATTATGGATGAAAGATGCCTATGCCCTTTAATGGGACCACCACCCCTCACGTAAAAGAGAACGCCATTGCGGTAGCTCATGCGCTTGTTTTAAAGAAACATCTCTCAATACGCCCCAGCCCATTTTTCTAACTTTGTCAGTGAATGATATAATGGTAAGTCCATTGAACGCTACCATTTTTACGCTTATGGTAAAGAAAATCAGCTCCATCACACACTTTACCAGCCTTAAAATGTTGCGATAGTCCTTAGCACGTAACAAGGTTTATAAGAAGCATTTTGAGTGCTTTCGTGTGTAATTTATTCTACACGGCTTTCCCCCTTGTGACGTACAAGAAAGTGATTTTGATTGATCAAAATAGAGTAGATTTGGAATAAGAAAATCGTCTAATGTTCAAGACTCTCATTCAACATACAAAACAATGAACTCTCTTTAATAAATTAATACCTTGCCTTAGAAGAGAGTATAAAAGCATCCTTACAGTTTGAAAAGGTCTCTATACTCTCAAAAAGGCATCGCAAAGCGTTATCTGTTTAAGCTTGCAAAACAATAACATTTGTAAACTTAATCAGCTGTGTAAAGATGTCTTTAGAAACTGTAGCGTAATCCTAAAATACCTTGAAGAGCATTTTTAATCTTATGTCCTTTTAGATAATATGCTTCCGCATAAAATGTTAGGTTATCATTGACCAAACTGTTTAAACCAATTCCTAATTTACCCGCACTACCCGATAAGTCTGTGATAAATTTATGCTGGTTATTAATTGTCGCGTGATTATTATTTATATTCTCACGCAACCAAGCTGCCATTATATAAGCTGTTAATGAAGTTTCTGAATTCACAAAGAATTCATGCCCTGCTGTCAATCCAACTTCACTACGGAATGAGATCAATGGACTTAAGTCACCGATCATTCCATTGGAAAGTTTTATTTTTTTACCTTCCACCTGGAGACCTGTTAGCTTGATATAAGGCTGCATCCAAGTATTTTGAGCTGGTTCAAAATAACAACCAATCTCAAATGATCCACCTATCGCCCACTGATTGTAATGACTTTGTATTGATAAACCATTCGTTGAGATGGCTTTCAAATTATCTTGATAATAATTATATTTCAAAACACCATCCATATACCATCCACGATGATCAAAATAAGTTGCGTAAGTTCCAATGCTATAAGAGCTTAAATCACTCCCTCCCCCTCGTGCATGAGAAACACGTGCTTGATCATAACTGCCAAAACCACCAATATATAACTCTCCATGGCTTAATTCATTCAACTGATCAGCACCAAAGACTAAACCTGTCTGCCCAAGCTTAAAGTGTGTGTGGCCTGTCGCAATACGTTCTCTGCTCTTAATCCCATAAGTCCATAGCTCAATATCATTCCTATTTCTGTTCCAAATTTTTCTACCATTTCGTATAATTTGCAATTCATTGTTAAAAATAAGTCCAGGAACGACGGATAATGTTAACACTGCATCCGTAGAGGGAGTGGTTAATGTTCCACCAGGAATAAATGGATCTGTAGGATCTGGAATAGAGTTTCCTGGTCCACTAAGGCGATCTGCCGATAAAAACCAAACTTTTCCATTTTCATCCTTTCTTTCTTTTAGACCATACATATAAGTTCCGCCATCAATGGCGTTAATGTTTTCACCCTTAAGATCTGTCAGCGTAAAATGCGCACCACCACTTTGATCCGTAATTAAATCACGCTTATGTGAAAAAGGATCTGTGATTTCAACGCCAGAATCAGCAACACTTATTGTATGATTCCCTGCGCCTTTCTCAACGAAGAGATAATCTCCACGGTTTTGGGCAATCGTGGTATTGAATGCGAAATGTAAATTTCCTGAAAGATTATTCACATGAAGCTGAGAATAGTAGGGATCAGAACCCGTAAATGCAAAAATAACACTCCCCTCACCGCTTAATTTTTGTATCAGAGAGCTTTTTCCATCAGACTCATCCGTGAGTGAATATAGTTTTGTCTCTTTTCCATTTAAAAGAATATCTTCTACTGTGGTGCGATGTTGCTCATTCCCAGCATAAAGATGAAGCTGTCCAGAATGATTTACTTGTGTTTTGCCTTCTAATATCGCTCCCGCATGTACCCATGATTTTGTTTCATCATTCATTGTTAGATTTTTTACAGATCCATCCGTATATATTTCCTGAATAGCGCTCTCATTTAAAGTAACTCCAATGGCCTGACCGCCTTTTAAGATACGCTGCTTACCACCAGCAAAAACTTCTGTATCAAATGCAAAACCACCATTTTTTGCATCTTCAGACTTTGTTCCAACCTCTTGGACGCCTCCTCGCATAACTTTTGTATTCCAAACTTTACCCCCGTCATATACTTTTTGTTGACCTAATGTTTCCTCTTGACCATAAATGATTGTATGATAAGCGCTACTCCCTTTAATCTCTCCTCCAACATCCCCCTCCCCGAAAACAAGCTGCTCCCCACCATAAATTTTAGTCTCCTCTACTTTTCCTCCATTTCCAACACTTTGCTGTCCGCCTTCTTTAACAACAGCATTTTTAGAAAAGCCTTGTTTTCCCTTTAAAGCCTGAACATTCTCAATTCCACCATGTTCAATTTTACTATTCTCACTCAGACCTCCTGCATATACATAAAGCTCTGCACCATTCTTTACTGTGTTATCGATAGACCGTCCCGGACTATCAATCTCACCATCATTTGAAATGTATGCTTTACCTTCATGATCAAGGACATAATTTTCAAGCCGTGCCCCATCTTTAATGAAGATAAGTTCAGGTTTTTTAAGAAACGTAGTCTTTTGTTCTTGTCCATTATCTCCAACATTGTCACGATGATTGCCATCAAGCTCCTGCTGGCTCGCAAATATTCTAGCACCCTTAACAAGAGTAAAATTGCTAGACTTTTTTAAAAAGCCTAATTCATTTTGTGTTCTTACAATGAAATCATTCGATGCTCCAAGGATGCATCTTCCTGTTTTCATATCTTCATTATATTGATTGTGAAATAACTGACCGTTTTCATCACTTGAAGATTGACAAAAAAGTGGCATCCCCCCCTCATTTGCGGCTGCTGCCTGTACAAAACAGCTGCTCAACAAAAGTACCCAAAAATTGCGTTTCCATTTATATTGTGTAGCCATATCCTCCCCCCTCTTTACGCCTGCATAGACACCAAACGTAACTAGCTCTACAAAATATATTTTCAACCTTAGATTGTAATAATTCTTCTAAGCAGCCTCACCACTTCACTCAAAGAATTTTTCTTTATAATTTTTTTTATGTATTTTTGATCGAGAATATAAGGAAATTCCTGGACTTCTTAAAATTTTTTTATCAAATAAAAAAGTAAGACATCATAAACTATAATACAAAAAAGGGTACACAATCTGTTATGAAAAGCGAATCTGCATGCTCTAAAAAATTGTTTATGCTTTATTAAAGACTTTTAAAAGCAATTATACATTTGAAAGATAACTATACTCTTATAATTAAAAACTATAGCGTACCCCTAAAATACCTTGAAGGGACTGTTTTGTTTTACACCCTTTAACATAATGAGCCTCACCATATAACTTTAACTTCTCACTCAAAAAACTGCTTAAACCTATGCCTAATTTACCTGCATTCCCTGATAAATCGGTGGGAAATGAATGGTGTTCATTAATCACCGTTTGATTGTCATCTTTATTCTCACGCAACCATGCTGCTGTAATATACGCCTGTGAGGAAGTAGACATGCCAGAGCCAAATTCATACCCTAAAGATAATCCAATCTCACTGCGCAGTGAAGTAAAGGGGCGGATATCACCGCTCATGTCATTCGATAACTTGATTTCTTTTCCCTCAACTTGCAACCATGTAATTTGTCCATAAGGCTGCAACCAACTGCTCTTGGACGTCTGAAGTCGATACCCTGCTTCAAAGGAGGTTCCCACCGCCCATTGCTTATAACTGCCTTCAATCCCTGAACCATTCGTGGAAACTGCCTTCAGTGTATTTTGATAATGATTGTATTTTAAAAGAACATCCAGATACCATCCACTATAATCCAGATACGTAACATAAGCCCCAATGCTATAACTATTGATACCGCTGGTTCCCCCCCGTGCATGCGCAATGCGTGCGTGGTCATAACTGCCAAAACCACCTATATAAAATTCTCCATTTTCCCACTCGCTTAAGCCATTGATCCCTAAAGTGATCCCTGTCTGATCGAGCTTAAAATCTATATGCTCTGTCGCAATGCTTTCTTTTGCTTTAATCGCATAGCCCCATAAAGCCGTATTTTTTTTGCTTTTATCTAGAATTCCTCCTCTTCCCGCACGCACACTTTGCATTTCATTGTGAAACACCATCGCTGGAGCTACAGACATAGACAATACCGCATCTGTAGAAGGTGTTGTTAAAAACTGAGAACCTGAAAGCTTCTCATCCAATTGTGGAGAAGGTTGCTCCTGATTACTTGGACGCAAAATCATCTGATCAGCTAAAGACTGAGAAGATACTGAGATAGCCCTCTGTTGTGTGTCAGAAGAAAGAGGATGTGGAGGTACTCTTTTAATCATTTGACTGCCCAGAATTGAAACGATTGAAGAAACCGGTTTATTTTGACTTAAATGCCGTGCAGATCTGCTTCTCCTCCGTGGCAAACTATTAAGAAATGAAAAGTTATCAATAAAGGCCGCAGATAAATACCAAATTTTTTGCTCCCCATCCTCACCAATTCTTTGTTTTAAACCATAGGTATAAGTTCCACCATCAACCATTCCAATTTTTGCACCAGAAAAACTTTGTAGGGTAAAAGATGCACCTCCACTTTGATCCAAAATTAAATCAAGTTTTGTTGAAAAAGGATCAACAATTTCAATCCCAGAATCTACGACATTTATTGTGTGAGAACCACTCCCATTCTCAATAAAAAGGTAATCACCTTTTTCTTCTGCAAGACTGACATTAAAATCGAAATGGAGACTCCCCGAAAGGTGATCAACATAAAGCTTGGAGTAATACAAATCGTCTTCAGAAGAGGTAAAAATGACTTTTCCTACACCACTTAACTGCTGAATATGTGTACTTTTGTCGTCAAATTCATGGGCAATGGAGTATAATTGAGCTTCTTCTCCATTTAGATTGATATTTTCTGCTTTAGTTTGTTGGTGATCATCTCCAGCATAAAGGTGGAGTTTTCCCAAATCCTGAACCGCTATTTCTCCTTCTAACATCGCACCAGCAAAGACCCATGAATTGGCTCTCTCTTTAATTGTTAGATTTTTTACAATACCCCCAGCATGAACTTCTTGAGCAGCATGACGGTGTAAAGTCACTGTATTTGCTTCACCCCCTGCTAATACCCTCTGTACACCATCTGTAAAAACATCAGTATTTATGGCTAAACCACCGGCTTTTTCCGCAAAGTTATCATCATCAGGAAACCATTTAGCAAGAGTTTGTATTCCTCCACTCATCACTTTTGTTTCCATTGCCATTCCATCATCATATACATTCTGCTGTCCGGGGGTGTCCCCTTGACCATAAATTGTCGTATCATAGGCACTGCTTCCAACAATCCCACCGTTCTCGTAACTATCTCCCCAAATCAGCTGATCACCACCGTAGATTGTCGTCTGCAGTGCTGTTCCTCCCCCTTCTACCTTTTGTTTCCCGCCATCGTAAATAATCGTAGAGTTTGAGATTCCCTGTTCCCCTACAATCTCAGATCCACCACGTTCAACGGTTGTATTTTCACTGAAACCACCTGCTTCAACATAAAGTATTCCAGATCCCTCAATTGTGGCGTTCATGGATTGCTTAAGAGCACCTTGCTTTCCATCATTAGAGATATGAACTGTGCGATCATCACCAAGCCAAAAGTTTTGTAGAATTCCTCCTCCTTCACGAATAGTGAAATTAATGACATCAGAGTATGGATCAAAATTAATATTAACATCTTGTGACGACGTTATATTTTCTTCTGTTTCAGGAAGTTTTTCTATAGGCGGTTCGGCATGAGATGAGGGGATTACAGAAGTAGAAGTTGTTTCCAACGGTGCTAAATACCAAATCTTTCCACCGTTATGATCTTTTGTCTTTAGAGCATACATATAGGCTCCACCATCAATTGTACTAGTCTTTTCACCAGAAAAATCTGTCAGAGTAAAATGCGCATTTCCGCTTTGTTCATGAATTAAATCAAGTTCTAAAACTAAGTTCTGATTTAGGATAGAAGAATTGGCAATTTCAATACCAGAATCAATCACGCTTATGGTGTGATGTCCTTCCCCCTTTTTGATAAGGAGATAATCACCGCGCTGCTCCTCAAAATTGGTATTCAATCTAAAATGTAAATTCCCTGAAAGATTACCGACCTCAAGTTTAGAGTAATGTGGATTCAATACGGTAGACATAAAAATAACACGACCATTACCACTTAAATTCTCAATTAAAGAGCTTTCATTGTCCATATCAGAAGCAATAGCGTACAATCTTGTATCTCTGCCATTTAAAACAATTGTTTCGACTTCAGTACGAGATCGCTCAGGGCCAGCATAAAGATAAATTCGCCCAGAATCATGAATCATGGTGCTTCCCTCTAATGTTGCACCAGGATGTAACCATGATTGTGCTTGATTCTTAATGATTAAATCTTTTACATAACCTCCTAAATCTATTTTCTGAAAAGCATTCCCTTGTAAAAGAACACCAAGAGCTATTCCCCCCGCTAAAACGTGTTGCTCTCCACCAGAAAAGACCTCTGTATTAGATGCAAAACTGCTATAATCGTCGAGATCTCCTTCTACATAAAGATTTTGTACCCCTCCTTCCTTAATTTTTGTATTAAAAACTTCTCCAGCATCGTACACATTCTGATATCCTCGCACCCCGTTTTTACCAGAAATGACGGTATCATAAGCGCTGCTCCTTACCATCTCCCCTTGGATATTAGAGCTTCCTGAAATAAACTGCTCACCACCATAAATTTTAGCCTCTTCAGCTTTTCCCCCCTCCTCAACCTTTTGTTTTCCCCCTCTCTTGACTATACTATCTTGTGAAATACCTTGCCTTTTAATAAGCTCAATCCCGCCTCTTTGAATTGTCGTATACAAGCTAAAACCACCGTTATAAACGGAAAGCATTCCACCATCTTTAACTGTATTACTAATTGAAGTTTCTCCATTACTCTCAATTTTTTCGCTGCCCATGTCAAAGCTAGGATCAGCAATCGTGACAATCATTCCCTTTTCAATAATCAATTCTGTCAGTTCATTTGGCAATGAAGAAGTAGATGACTGTAAGCTAAAATCAGAAAATAAAGAGGTATTTGTCTCATCAAGAGCATAATTCGCATCTAAATACCAAGTTTTACCGGTGCCTTTATTGTTTCTATGTTTCAAACGATACCGATAGGTTCCAGCATCAATCGTTTCAATTTTTTCACCAAAAATGTTTGTTAGAGTAAAATGAGCATCTCCGCTGTGATCAGAAATTAATTTAAGCTTTTTGTGAGAAGAATTTGTAATTTCACGCCCAGAATCGGTAACGCTTATTGTGTGGGAACCAGAGCTCCTTTCTTTAATGACAAGATAATCGCTAAGGTTCCTGGCAAAGTTGGTATTAAAATCGAAATGGAAAGAACCTGAAAGATCATCAATATTAAGCTCAGAGTAATGCTTATGAGCTCCTAAAGAGGTAAAAATAACTCTCCCATTTCCTTTTAAATTCTGGATATTAACCTGAGGTTTTTGGCCGTTATCTTCAGAAGCAATAATGTAGAGTTTGGTATCTTCCCCGTTTAAATTAAGATTTTCTACTTCCGTAACAGCTTCACCATTTCCAGCATAAAGATAAAGGTTGCCAAAATCATGAATATTTATATCCTTATCTAATATTGCACCAGCAAAAATCCATGATTGTGCCTGATGATTAATTGTTAAATCGTCCGCGTATCCAGAATTATATATCTTCTGAATCGCTCTATCGTATAAAGTAACTTCACTCGCCTTCCCTCCTGCAAAAATATTCTGCATCCCATTTTCAAAAAGTTTGGTACTCAGTGCAAAAGCCCCCTCATTGATTGTAAAATCTTCATCTTCTGTATCAGCTGTATCACCATCTTCTGAGAAGCTGTTATTAAAATTCTCTTGACCATCAAGGTTCTGAACGCCCCCTTTCATAACTCTTGTGTCAACAGCTATCCCCCCACTATAAATACTTTGTATTCCCAGCATTCCATCGGCAGCCTGAATTTCAGTGCCATAAGCACTACTTTCCTTATCTTCAAGCTCCAAACCATCTCCAAGGACTCCCTTACCCAAAATAATCTGCTCACCCCCATGGATTTTCGTTCCTTCAGCATTTGCACCACTTTCAACAATTTGTTGCCCTCCTTTTTTAACCGTAGCGTATTCTGAAGTGCTGAGGTTTTGGACAAACTCAATCCCACCATGCTCAATCGTCGTATCACGACTAACACTTGCTGCATCAATGTAGAGTTTTCCCCCCTCTTGAACTGTATTATTGATAGAATAGCCTGCATTTTCATAGCTAAAGCGATTTATTTGAGAACCTTCAGAGTCACGGTTGATAATATAGATCGTAGCATCATCGCTTATTATTGAATCTGTAAGGACTTCAAAAAACAGATTTTCTGCCCCCTTCCTTTCCTCTTCTGAAAGCTTACTTTCTTCTATTGTCTTTTCATACATTATCATTTTTGCCCCCTCTGTTTTTTCTTTTAATCCCCTCACTTTTGATAATAATTTTCTTGTCTTTTCTAGATGTTCATTGGTAGCTACGGGTGTTAATAGCTTTTCTTTTAATATCGCTACGCCATCTGCATTCGCAATCTTGATAAAAAAACTACTGGTCATTAGCATCCAAAAACTTAATTTCAATTTGCGTTGCATTATTTACGCTCCATAGTTCTAAATTTATCCCCCCGTTTAAAAAAGTGCAGAGACCAAAACAACATTCTGTAATGGCTTAACCTCTTATTTTTTTAAGATAATAAAGCACTCTATGATTAAGCTCTGACAGATAAAATATACACCATGTGTTTTTGAAATGTACGCACAATTAAAAAGTTTAATTTTAATATATACACTTTAAAAGTGTTATAATTGTATTCATAAAAAAATTTTTAAAACACTAAACACTAATCTACGAATGAGATTGAGCCCCAATAGATAAAAATAGTTAAATTTTAAAGGAAAGAGCACTGTGAGTGAGGAAGAGCCTTTATGACTCCATATTTTTATTTCTATAGCATTTAAAATAGTTTCTTTATTTTATTCAATGTTAATAATCAAAAAAATACTTATTGATGTTCATCAGTCCGTTAGCATTGTTCGAATATATTAAGAAACATCATAATATCGACTCGACACTGATTTGAAATTTTTATAATTATAGTTGGTTAATTCATATTTGATTTGTCATATATTGAAAGGGACATTCTATTCATGTCTATAAACTTAGAAATGCAAGGTACAAGCAACAGAAATTCTCCTCGTCGCATTTTGTTTGCAAGCCTTATTGGCCCAACAATTGAATTCTTTGATTTCTATGTCTTTGCTACTGCTGCAGCACTCATATTTCCTCATGTGTTTTTTCCAACACAAAATGATCAGATTGCCATTTTACAATCTTTTCTGATCTTTGGAGCAGCCTTTTTTTCGCGGCCCTTTGGATCAGTTGTTTTTGGACATTTTGGAGATAAAATTGGAAGAAAAGCAACGCTTATCGCCTCTCTTCTTACAATGGGGCTTTCAACAGTCATTATTGGTTTTCTTCCTACATATGAAACCGCTGGATGGTTTGCCCCCTTCCTCTTAACTTTGTGCCGTATTGGACAAGGAATGGGATTAGGAGGAGAATGGGGAGGAGCTGTTTTGCTCGCAACAGAAAACGCCCCTCCAGAAAAGCGAGGCTGGTACGCAATGTTTCCCCAATTAGGCGTTCCTATCGGTTTATTTTTATCCATTGCTGTTTATTTAGGTCTCTTATACTTCCTTGATCATGATGCACTTGTCTCTTGGGGATGGCGCATCCCTTTCATTGCTTCGATTGTTTTTATGATTATAGGATTATGGGTTCGTCTTTCAATCAATGAAACTGTTCAGTTCAAAAAAAATCTTGAAAATAAAGAACGTGCCAAAGTTCCTATCATCGATGTCTTTTTAAAATGTCCACGAATCTTATTTCTTGGAATATTTTCTGGTATGGGAACATTTGTTTTGTTTTACTTGGTTACTGCATATCTGTTAAGCTATTCAACAAACCATTTGCAGTTGTCATATTATCAAGCTCTTCAAGTCGAAATTGTCGGTGCTATTTTCTGTGGAATTTTTACGATCATTACTGGAAGACTCGCTGATCGTATTAGACGGAGAACTTTGATGATTTGGGTTACAATCATCACCGGTATCTATTCTTTCGCAATTCCTTATTTCTTAGATTCTGGAGTTTTAGGAGTCCTTGCAATGTCTGTCATTGGTTTGTCTATCATGGGAATGATATACAGTCCTCTTGGTGCTGTTTTGGCTTCACCATATCCAACAGCTATTCGGTACACAGGTTCTTCCATTACTTTTAACTTATCTGGTATCGTAGGTGCCTCTCTTGCACCTTACATTGCGGAATATTTGGTGCAGCATTTTGATACGTCTTATATAGGCTATTATTTGCTTTTTGCTTCTTTTGTTTCGCTGATTTGTTTTGTCGGATTTACAGATGACGAAATATCCAACTAAAATATAGTAACGAAGAATAAAATAAGGACTGGCAGAAAAAACGCTGCCAGTCTCATTTTTAAAGACATGGGTTGCGGTATACGCCACCACAATATTCCCGCAAACAATGCACTTAAAAAGAAAAATAAAAAATCCGCAATATTGCTCATATCAGCAACAATAAACATTCCTGATAGGATATGCGTTGTCCCTAACCACGAAACGCAAAAAAAAGCTAACATCACAGCCCATAAAACAAGCAAAATTCGATCAATAATCATCATCATGCCGTTTCATTTTTTTTATTATAGACCATATCTTTAGCATGCCTAAAAGAAAAATAACAACAAAAACCCAACGCCCTCCCCCTGATCCTTCCGCAATAAAAAGTGCTGGATTTACAATTCCTACCAATCCTATAAAAATTAGAATAAAAGATACGAGATGCATTAAATCTGTTTTTCCCAACGACAATCTTCGCTCTGTTGCCAATACGTTAAATTATGATTTTCCATTTTATATTTTTTCCACTGTGCTCGAGCAAGATTCAACTGCTCATCATTTTTACCATCAAATAGCACAACAAGACGTTGATAAGCATCAATATCCGAACAAACGGCTCCCTCTATGAGAAAACGAATCTTTGAATCATTGGGATTGTCTTGTCCAGTCGTTAGAAATACAGGCTGAAGTTTTGAATATTGATCACACTCAGTTCCATGTCCAATAAATGATTCATCAGCATAAACCCATAAATGCATATCTATAGAATCGCGTTGTTCTTTACTCACACATTGTATGGTTACCTTACCAAAACGAACCAACGCCCGCTCCACAAGCGTTGGTAAAATATCTTTCAACGTTGATTGCGTCAAATGATAGAATAAAATATCCAACCTCTCAAACCCTCATTACTCTTTATAAATAAAGCGAACATCTTTTTAGAGAAACTTCTATATCCCTTATATAAGAGAAAACGGTTCAAGATATAAACCTCTTTTTCAATTGAGGTGCATTATCTTTTTGCTTGTGACTTTAAAAGATATTTTTTTTTATTTTCAACGTTAATAAAAAAATTTAAGTTATTCTTCAGAATCCTTATAGACTATCGTGGAAAATAAAATATAATGTGCGAAAAAAATTAAAGGGAATTTAACGAGCAATTTTATATTATTTTTTTGCTAAAAATATCCAATCTCTGCAAGGATGTTTTTTATTTTATTGCATTTTAACCGAAAGCGGTAAAAATATTTGCTATCTAATTAAAGACTGAGGGTGTTTCCCAATTTATGTATATTATTGAGTTCTACATCCTAAAACGTGTCTTTGTTTTGTTTAGTTCTGTCATGATTGCAGCGGTGGGCGTTAGTTGGACAGTGCAAATTCTTGCACGGATAAATTTTCTCACGACAAGTAAACAAACACTCCTTACAGTTTTGCAATTTTCACTTTCACTCGTTCCTTCTGTTATTTTTCTTGTCATTCCATTTGCATTAGTGATCGCAGTTACAACCGTCCTTTCAGCAATGAATCAAGACTCAGAACTTGCTGTCATTAATGCCTCTGGTTTTCCTAGAAGGACTATTTGGAAACCTATTCTCCTTCTTGCTATTGCTGCATCATGTATCTCCTTTTTTATTGCTAATTTTGTTGTTCCTCAAGCGCGTCTTCATATGCGACAAATGCTAGCAAATGCCCATTTTGATCTTATTAATCTGTTTATTAATGAAGGAAGCTTTCAAAAACTTGCCAATAACCTTTACATAGAAATTGGGGAACGGAATCCAAACGGAACACTTGAACGTCTTTTTATTGCTGACCAGCGTGACCCTAAAATGGATCTTTTTTATTATGCAACAAAAGCCTCCATTATAAATAATCAAAACGGTCGTTTTTTAATCCTCAATAACGGTGAAATAGAAAGGGTCAACCATCAAAATAATAGCGTTTCAATCGTTCAATTTAGCGCATATACCTTTAGCCTAGGGGAATTTATTCCCAGTGATAAAACACCTACTCTTTATCCAAAAGATCGGTCTCTTTCTTATTTACAAAACCCTGACCCAAAGGATCCCTACTATCAACGAAAACCGCTCCAATATAAAGCGGAGTTTCACCGCCGTCTAACGCAATGGCTCTATCCAATCGTTTTTTCACTTATTGCATTAGCAGCAACAGGAAATGTACGCTCTCATCGACAAACACGCCATTTAGCAAATTTCTTAGCGATTGCTCTTTCTTTTATGGTCTATTGGATAGGGTATTTTTTCGCCGAAAAAGCGAAAAACAATCTTGCATATATCCCTTTCCTTTATATTACACCCATAGGAACAAGTATATTTATCTTTTTTATGCTTTTAACGAATCATAAAATTGGACTCCCAGCAAAATTTAATGAGGGATTTCAAATCATTTTTCAAAAAGTAGTGAACAAATTTAAACATCGGGGAACTCAAGATTCGCGAGATAAAATATCATGATTGGATGGATACTTGGACGCTATTTTTTTATACGTTACCTTAAAATAACGTGTTATTTTTGGGGGGGTATTTTGGTCCTTGCTCTTTTAATCGATTTTACAGAAAATTCTGGGAGGCTACCTTCCCTTCCACATTATACGGCAAAAGATGCATTTCTCCTCTCTGTTTTACGTATCCCTTTTATTATGCAACAACTTATCCCTTTTATTGCACTCTTTTCTGCAATGGCAACGCTTATCTCGCTTAACAAAAAGCTTGAACTTGTCGTAACCCGCTCAATCGGTATTTCTGCATGGCAATTTCTTATGCCTGCTTGTTTGGGAGCTTTTCTTTTAGGATTATTATCGGTTTTTCTCATTAATCCACTCGCTGCATGGGGGTTTTCTCAAGCAGAGAAAATAATGACTGAATGGCGCAATAATAATATCCTAACATCTCTTCATAATACCCGTATCCACTGGTTAACACAGCATACAGATTTAGGCAGAACAACCATTGGTGCTAAATTTATTACTGATCAAGGACCTTCTCTTCTCGATGCAACCTTTGTACAATATAAAGATGATGCAACAGTCAAAAACTGGATTAATACCCCAAAAGCAACCTTGACCGATGGCGCTTGGTTCTTAACAAATGGCACAATCTATAAAATAGGGCATCCTCCTGAAAAATTTACCGAATTGAAAATAAAAACCAATCTAAAACCTGAATTTTTAACGGAACGTTTAGTGAATCCCGCAACTATTCCATTTTACCAATTGCCTAAAAAAATTATGATCGCACGTTCATTTGGCTATTCTGCTAATAATTTTGATATGTATTTACAATCTTTGATTGCCTTACCGGCATTGCTTGTAGCAATGACTCTCATTGCAGCAACTGTATCTTTAAATTTTACGCGTTTTGGGCAATCTAGAACGTTGATTCTTGGTGGTGTGATCGCTGGATTTATGCTTTACGTTATTTCTGTACTCGTTCAAGCTTTTGGTAATGCTGGATATATTCCACCAATTATTGCCGCTTGGACACCTGTTGTTATTGCATTATTCTTGGGAATCTCTTTTTTACTTCATAAAGAGGACGGCTAAGTGAAAGCATTAACGCGTAAGAAAGTTATTTTAATAAAATTAAGTGCTCTCGCTTTTAGAGGTGTTATGGCGGTTATTTTAGGGGGAGCGTTGCCTTATTGTGCACACGCCCAAAGCCTTATGTCGCCGCCCCAAAGTCGCGTTCAAAACTTAGAGCGTCCTCTTTTACTCTCTGCGGATGAACTCATCTATAATCGTGATGAAAACACTGTTTCTGCACAGGGGAATGTCCAAGTTGAATATGATGGCAATAAAGTTGTCGCTCAAAAAATCATTTACAACCAAAAAACAGGACGGCTTATTGCACAAGGAAATGTTGAAATTACTCAAAAAGATGGAAATAAAATTTATTCTAATCAAATTGATATGACCAAAGATCTTGGCGAGGGGTTTGTAAATGCCTTACGGATTGATACAGCCAATAATGTGCACTTTTCTGCTCAAAATGCTACACGCCAAAACAATCAAGTAACAATCTTTGAAAATGCAACCTATACAGCCTGTGAACCATGCTCTTATAAACCAGATAGAGAGGTCCTATGGAAGATTAAAGCCAGAAAGATTATATGGAATAATAGCGTTAAAAAAATTCGGTTTGAAAATAGCAGTTTTGAAGTTTTTGGTGTACCAATTATAAAATTTCCAAATTTTGAACTCTATGATCCAACTGTTAGGCGTGCTAGTGGTCTGCTTACACCTCATTTTTTCTATACTGATTATCTTGGTATGGGGATGAAGAATTCTTATTTCTGGAATCTCGCTCCTCATTATGATTTTACGCTTTCTTCTACGGTTTATACTCAACAAGGGCTTTTAACCGAAGGAGAATGGCGTCAACGTTTAAAAATGGGCAGTTATAACATTCGCTTTGCTCATATCTATCAAATGAAACCACATAGATTTGATAATGATACAATTGATGCACAGCAGAAAAACCGTTATATGCTGGCGACAAAGGGGGACTTTCGTATTAATTCACACTGGACTTATGGATGGGATATTCTTGCACAATCCGATCGGCATTTTAGTCGTGCCTATAAACTTGAAAACTATAGCAATCCTACACAACTTTCTCAGATCTACCTGAATGGTCTTGCAGGAAAAAACTATTTTGACATGCGTTTTTACCATTTTAAAATCCAAGATTCGATATTGAATGATCCTCATTATAGA
The DNA here is from genome assembly GCF_902162175.1 of Bartonella saheliensis. Classification (NCBI taxonomy): domain Bacteria; kingdom Pseudomonadati; phylum Pseudomonadota; class Alphaproteobacteria; order Hyphomicrobiales; family Bartonellaceae; genus Bartonella; species Bartonella saheliensis. The sequence continues at coordinate 92,364 of NZ_LR607196.1, read as the reverse complement.
CGTCACTCTCAGCAAGCATGGGTTCTACCACGCATCGATTATTCTTTTACACCAGATGAGCCTATTTATAATGGAGAGCTTACCTTTCATAGCAATATACAATCAATTTACCGACGCCATGCCGACTTCACTTCACCCAACTGGAACAAAAATCCTCTCAATACTGTACGACTTTCCGGTATAGCTGGAAATAGTTTGCGTTTAACAAATGAGATTCAGTGGAAAAAGCGCTTTAACACGCACAATGGACTCATATTAACTCCCCTTCTCTCTTTACGGGCCGATATCCTTACAGTCAATGGACAAGAAAATCATGCTGCTTCTGAAGAAAACAATGCTTTATCCGTAATTCACGGCTCAAAAATTCGTGGCATGGCAACAGCAGGGTTAGAGGCACGCTATCCCTTCCTTATTACAGCCGCTCATTCTACACATATTATAGAACCAACCGCACAAATTTTTATACGCAATAATGAACAATATATTGGACAACTTCCTAATGAAGATGCACAAAGCTTTGTCTTTGATGCAACCACTCTCTTTCAACGAGATAAATTTTCTGGTTATGATCGTGTAGAAGGTGGGACAAGAGCCAATATAGGTTTAAGATATTCTGGAAGCTTTAATAACAATTGGTCTCTGTATGGCCTTATTGGACAATCCTTTCATCTGGCAGGAAAGAATTCTTTTGCAGAAAAAGACCTTGTTAATGTCGGTATTCATTCTAGCTTAGAGGCAAAACGTTCAGACTATGTTGCAATGTTTGGTGCAACCCATACGAACGGTTTTTCCTTAGAAACGCGCGGACGCTTTGACAAAAAAACAGGAAAAATCCGTCGTAGTGAAATTGAAGCATCACAAAGGTGGAAAAATTTTTGGGCTTCTGTACAATATGCTTATATCGCAAGCCAACCGAATTACGAATATCCACAAGAGCGTCGAGAAATTTCTTTTCAAACAGGCTTTAAACTGGCAGACTATTGGTCCATTAATAGCAACGCCGGTTATGATCTCGTATCTCACACATTTATAAAACGAGGAATTAGCTTGAATTATGCGGATGAATGTTTTGGGGTCACATTCGGTTATCAACAGGTAATGAATCCGGGAAGAAAAACACCTTTGCAGAACTTTAATTTCTCTCTTTCATTGCGTACAATCGCAGATATCGGAAAAAAGATAGATTCAAATTTATAAAGAGAATGTATAAGCAATTTAACTTATTATTGTTTTTATGAAAGAAAGCGTATAGTTTAAGTTATTGATGAGAATTAATAAACAATGCGAAAGCTTATTTACATGAATAAATTGAAAAAGCGTGTTCTTGCTTTATTTTGTATTACGTCTTTGAGCGTAAGCAGTCTGCTTATAAATGAATTTTTGATTCCGCCAGCCTTTGCGCAGACGACTATTGTTGTTACAGTTAATGGTAATCCTATCACAAGTTATGATATACAAAGGCGTGTTGCATTTCTCAGACTGCAACAAAAGCAAGGAAATTTGGTAGCACAAGCTAAAAAAGAACTTATTGACGAAGAGCTAAAAAATATTGAAATAAAACGCCGTAATGTTGAGGTCAGCAATGATGAGGTTGATAAAGCTTTTGAGAACTTTGCAACGCAAAATAATATGACAATTGATCAGCTCAATCAGATTCTGATCCAAAATGATATTACTGTGCAACATTTCAAAGATTACATCCGTGGACAAATAGGATGGGGGCGTCTTGTTAGCGCACGCTATCAAGCTCAAATGGGGATGATTAGCGAACAAGAAGCTGTACGCAGAATATTAAAAAATGGTGGTGTTAAACCTTCAACAAACGAATATACATTACAGCGCATTGTTTTTGTTATTCCTGCACATCGTCGTTCAGAAATCTTTGAAAGACGTCAAAGAGAAGCAAGCAATTTCCGCGCACATTTCCGTGGGTGTGCAAATTCTCACAATCAAGCAAGAGGTATTTTAGATGTTACAATCCGCAACTTAGGAAAGTTTCTGGAACCTCAGCTTCCCAGTGCATGGGAGCAAGCTATTCTTGCAACACCTGCTGGAAAAATGACAAAATTACAAGAAACATCTGATGGAATCGAAGCAATTGCTGTTTGCAAAATAAAAAGGGTATCTGACGATTATGTCGCTCGGCTAATATTTTCTCTTCAAGATAATAAAAACAGAAGCCCAAAAAAACTTGAAGAATTAAGCGAAAAATACTTAGAAGAATTGCGGCACGCCGCACGTATTCAATAATGACTGCTCTTGTTGTTAGTGGTGGTGATCCTGCCGGAATAGGTCCTGAAATAGCTCTAAAAGCGTGGAATTTGCGTATTACCCGCCAAGTTCCGCCTTTTGTGCTCATCGCTGATCCAGATGTTATTCGTTCGCGCGCTCGTTTTTTACAGATGGATGTTGAGGTTGAATCTGTTTTAAACACCAATCCTGTCAAAAATTTTCAAAACGCTCTTCCTGTTATACCCTTAAAAAATAAACAAAGTCATCAATTAGATTGTTCTTCTGCAAATAATGCTGCTGGAATCATTGAGGCCATTGAACGCGCTGTTCAATTGATTCAAAGTGGACATGCTTGTGCGTTGGTTACTTGTCCTATTGCCAAAAAGAATCTTTACGATGCCGGTTTTCAATTTCCAGGTCATACAGAATTTTTAGCCGATTTGGCCCATAAAGCTTTTCATAAATCTTATCATCCCGTTATGATGTTAGCAGGACCTCGATTAAAAACAGTCCCAATAACTGTTCATATTCCATTTAAAGATGTTCCTTCACAACTGACCCGTCATTTAATCATTCAAACGGCCTTCATTACTGAATGTGACTTAAAAACACGATTTAAAATAACGTCACCTCGGCTTGCTATCGCTGGTCTTAATCCTCATGCTGGAGAAGAAGGTACAATGGGAAAAGAAGAGTTTGAAGTGATCACGCCTGCTATTGAATATCTTAAAAAGAAAGGACTCAATATTACAGGTCCGCTTCCTGCCGATACAATGTTCCACGAATGCGCAAGAAAAACATATGATGTTGCTCTTTGCATGTATCATGATCAAGCTCTTATCCCTGTTAAAACATTAGATTTTGATACCACCGTTAATGTCACCTTAGGTCTCCCTTTCATTCGTACGTCTCCAGATCACGGGACTGCTTTTGATATTGCTGATAAAGGGATAGCCTCTCCTGAAAGCTTTATTGCAGCTCTTAAACTTGCAAATCAACTTGCAAAAAATAATTCGATACCATGCCAATAGATAATCTCCCTCCTCTGCGTGAGATCATTAATACATATGGGTTACAAGCCCATAAGTCTTTGGGACAAAATTTCCTTTTTGATCTGAATTTAACAACTAAAATTGCTCATCAAGCAGGAAATATCGAAGGAAAACCTGTTCTTGAAATTGGTCCTGGTCCTGGAGGGCTTACGCGTGCCTTGCTAGCAAAGGGCGCGATTGTAACAGTAATAGAGCGTGATGAGCGCTGCATACCAGCCCTCTTAGAAATAGAAAAGCATTATCCGAACAAATTAAAAATTATTTGTAATGATGCACTAAAACAAGATTTCTCAAAACTCTTTGAAAAATCTTTAAAAAAACCACGCATTATTGCTAATCTTCCTTATAACATTGGAACACAACTCTTACTAAATTGGCTGTTAATGGAACCATGGCCTCCATTTTATGAGTCCATGACATTGATGTTTCAACGTGAAGTTGCCAAACGAATTACGGCCAAACCTCAGTCTCCTCATTATGGACGTCTTAGTGTCTTAGCTGGCTGGCGTACTACAGCTAAAATTGCTTTTGATGTGCCTCCTCAAGCCTTCATACCAGCGCCTAAAGTCACTTCTTCCGTTGTTCATATCATTCCACGAACTCAACCTCTTGTCTGCTCTGCGCAAAAACTAAGCTTTGTTACAAAAACCGCTTTTGGACAAAGGCGAAAAATGCTTCGTCAAAATCTTAAAACACTCGGAGGTGAAATGCTTTTAAAAAAAGCTGGAATTGATGGAACACGTCGCGCTGAAACACTTTCAATTTCTGAATTTATAACTTTAGCGCATCTCGTACCCTAAAAAATATACCTTTTATTATGCTATTTTTTAATAAAGGCGCTTATCAAGCTTTTCAGCAATAAGCTCATCAATAAAAGGGCCAAGAAAAGCACAGCGCTCACGTTTTACTGTTTCGGCTAAATAAATCGATTTAATAACAGATAAAGACTGATCTAAATCTTCATTAATCACAATATAATCATAATAATGCCAATGCGTTAGCTCCGTTCGTGCATTTTCCAATCGTAAATTGATGATATCTTGACTATCTTCTGCTCGACGATGTAAACGCGAAATAAGCTCTTTCATTGAGGGGGGAAGAATAAAAACAGACACCGTATCTCTTGGCATCTTTTTTTGCATCTGCTTGGTGCCTTGATAATCAATGTCAAATAACATATCACGACCAGCACTCAATGCATTTTCAACAGTTTCACGTAACGTGCCATAATAATTTCCATGAACTTCTGCCCACTCAATCAATTCATCTCTATCACGTTTATATTCAAATTCTTCCTTTGAAATAAAGTGATAGTGGAGTCCATCTACTTCACTAGGACGCTTTTTCCTTGTAGTCACACTAACAGAAAGCTCTAATCGTCCATCTTTTAAAAGCAACCGAGAAATTGTTGATTTACCAGCCCCTGAAGGTGAAGAGAGAATAAATAAAAAACCGCGGCGTTGATTTGTTTTTATCGTATTCAATTCACTTTCAAAGACTGTCATTACATCACTCTACTTTGTTTATAAATTTTTCTTCAAAATTTGAATGGTACATTATCCCAATCTTTTCTCTAATTAATTATTTTTTTAGCAGTTCTCCAGGCTATTTTGTACTTTCATTAAAGAAATTTATCATAAAATATATCAATTTCTTTCTTAAATATTTTGTATCTATACGCTAATTCCAATTGTAACATACAGGAAAATGATTTTTTATTATTCTCGTCAGGTTAAGGTGAAAAATCTTACTCTATTTTGGGCTCTTGTTTACGATGTAAAAAGATGTGATATCATTATAAATCAATGTCTTGCCTTTAATTCTCGCCACTTGCGAACATTTATATTATGTTCCTCTAAGGTGCGAGAGAAAACATGCCCTCCTGAACCATCAGCAACAAAATAAAGCGCATCACTGCTTGGTGGATGTGCTACCGCCTTCAACGAATCGCGACCTGGATTTGCAATAGCGGTTGGAGGCAACCCATTAATTTTATAAGTATTATAGGGTGTTTCCTTCTCAAGATCTGAACGGTAAATTGCACGACCCGATGGTTTTCCTTTCCCTCCAAAGAGACCATAAATGACCGTTGGATCCGATTGAAGACGCATATGCTTTGCAAGACGGTTATAAAATACCGCAGCAACCATTGGTCTCTCTGAGGCAACTCCGGTTTCTTTCTCAACAATTGAAGCCAATATGACAAATTCATCAATTGATTTAATAGGTAAATCAGGTGAACGCGTAGCCCATATCGTATGAATTAATTTCTTCTGTCCTTCGCGCAATCTGTTTATAATTTCTTTCCGTGTTGTTCCCCGAATAAAGCGAACCGTATCCGTCATTAAACAACCCTCTGGAGGCAAAACTTTTGGAAGGTCCCCAATCAAAATTTCATTTGCCGCTAATCGATCGAAAACTTGCTGAACCGTTAAACCTTCTGGTACTGTAAATGTATACTCAATGGATTTTCCTTTCACAAGAATATCCATAATATCGTGCATTGAAGAATGAGCTGGAATTAAATATTCACCAGCCTTTAAGTGGCTTGTATTTTTGTGATAACCAACCCCATAAACAAAAATATCTGATGATCGAATGAAACCACGTTTTTCTAGCAATGAAGCAATTTCACGAATTCCTGTTCCCGGATGGATAAGAAGAACTTGTTCTTCCTCAATTTTTCCCTTTTCTTCAAAAACACTTTTTCCAATATAAAGAGGAATACTTACGCCGAAAAGAATAATCACAATCAGCATGAGAAAAAAATGACCAAGAATAACCAAAGGATTACGGACGGTAGACGATTTCTTTTGTTTTCTATGCGTTAACATGCCACAACTATCTGCTCAATGATTCGAAGAGGAACCGTTTACGTCCTTTAATGATGTTCGATTTTTCACACCGGACATAACCCCTCAATAGCAATTAAGGACAATATTATAATTTTCCACACACCTTATAATAAAGGTAAAAATTCAAAAGCAGAAATTAAATGAAAATACTTATCATCCCCTAAAACGTCGCATCACCAACGATGCATTTGTCCCACCAAATCCAAAAGAATTGGAAAGAATCGTATCAATCTTTCGTTCACGTGGTTTATGCGGAACAAGATCGATTTTTGTTTCAATCGATGGATTGTCAAGATTAAGCGTCGCTGGTGCTATATTATCTCGTATAGCTAAAACACAAAAAATAGCCTCAGCAGCACCAGCTGCACCAAGCAAATGCCCAATAGAAGATTTCGTTGATGACATAGAAACTTGTGGTGCATAATTCCCTAAAACACGCTCAACAGCTGCTAGCTCTATGGAATCAGCCATCGTTGATGTCCCATGGGCGTTAATATAATCAAGTTCACTTACATTCACTTGCGCTCGCTTAAGAGCGGCCATCATACTCCGCTGAGCCCCTTCACCACTTTCTGCAGGCGCTGTAATGTGGTAAGCATCACCCGATAAACCATAACCGATAACCTCAGCATAAATACGCGCTCCTCGCCTTTTGGCATGCTCCAGCTCTTCTAAAACAACAACCGCCGCTCCCTCCCCCATCACAAAACCATCACGATCAGCATCATAAGGACGTGAGGCCCGTTCAGGTTCATCATTGCGACAAGTAGAAAGAGCTCTACAAGCAGAAAAGCCCGCAAGAGATATCCGATTTATCGGAGATTCGGTCCCCCCTGCCACCATAACATCTGCATCACCAAACATAATCAAACGCGCCGCATCACCAATCGCATGTGCTCCTGTCGAACAAGCTGTCACAACCGAATGATTAGGTCCCCGTAAACCATATTGAATAGACACATAACCAGAAGCAAGATTAATCAAACGACCTGGAATAAAAAAAGGAGAAACACGGCGCGGACCTTTATCACGAAGCGTATAACCTGCTTCAACAATGCCCTCAATCCCTCCAATTCCCGAACCAATTAATACCCCTGTACAAATCTGATCTTCATCACTCTTAGGAAACCATTCAGCATCTGTAAGTGCTTGATTAGCAGCAGCCATAGCATAAACAATAAATGCATCAACTTTTCGTTGCTCTTTAGGTTCCATATACAAATCAGCATTATAGGTCCCCTCTGTTCCATCGCCTAAGGGGATGCGCGCTGCAATTTGGCATGGCAAATCGGACACATCAAATTCAGTAATGCGCCGAACACCACTTCTTCCTTCAAGAAGCCGTTTCCAACTATATTCAATATTACCAGCCAGTGGAGATACCAATCCTAAACCAGTAACAACAACACGTCTCATAACTTCTAACCTTGGACTAAACTTCAGCTCTCAAAGCTCTCTCTTCAAAAGAACTCCGAAGAATACAGGCAAAAGCAATAAATGCCTTTGCCCTTTAATCATCATGCAGAAGCTTTATCAATGAACTTAACTGCATCACCAACTGTGAAAATCGTTTCAGCAGCTTCATCTGGAATTTCTACACCAAACTCTTCTTCAAAAGCCATAACGAGTTCAACTGTATCAAGGCTATCAGCCCCTAGATCATCGATAAAGCTCGCATTTTCTACGACTTTATCAGCATTAACTCCAAGATGTTCCACAATAATTTTTTTAACGCGCTCTACTGTATCACTCATGTTGAAATCCTCGAATTTATATTTTCCTATAATTTGGTTAACTATATCGGCTCATCTAATCAAGCAATAGATGTATTTCTTTAAAAGATTTTAGCAATGATTTAAAACATCCTGTGGATATCCCCTACAAAATGAACCAATCTGACATTCCGACATCAATTGATCAACGACCATGTTAAAGAAATAGTGCATCTTTCCATTTCAATCGTTACTATCTAAAATAATACAGCTTATAAATCAATGTGGAATACAAGAAAATACTTAAATCATTGCCATTCCACCATTAATATGCAGTGTCTGACCTGTCATATAGGCTGCTTCATCGCTCGCTAGATACACAGCAGCTGTGGCTATTTCTTGCCCGCTCCCCATACGCTTCATTGGAATCGCAGCCATAATGACTTCTTTTTGCTTTTCATTAAGCTTATCTGTCATGGCTGATTTAATAAATCCCGGAGCAATACAATTGACCGTAATGTTGCGTGAAGCAATTTCTTGTGCCAATGCTTTAGAAAAACCTATCAAGCCTGCTTTTGCAGCACAATAATTCGTCTGCCCAGGATTGCCCACAACACCAACAACAGATGTAATATTAATAATCCTGCCATAACGACGACGCATCATAAAATGCACTAATTCACGCGTCAAAAGAGAAGCTGCTGTTAGATTAACTTCTAAGACATCATCCCAGTCTTTATCTTGCATACGCACAAAAAGACCATCCCTCGTGATTCCCGCATTGTTAACCAAAATATCAACGCCATCCATTTCTTTTTCTGCAACTTCAGCCAATTGTTTAATCGATTGACGTTCAGAAAGATTAGCGGGAAATACAAAAACATTCTGTCCTAATTCTGCGGCCACTTCTTTAAGCTTATCTTCACGTGTTCCATGAAGTCCGACAATGGCTCCTCGTGCATGGAAACAACGTGCAATTGCCTCACCAATTCCTCCTGATGCCCCTGTTACAAGAGCTTTACGTCCTGTTAATCTAAACATTTTTTTTAACTCCTTCATAGATTAAACGCCAAGCATTCCTAGCGCTGATTCTATTTCATCAACTGTTTCAATCTTTATCCCCTTTATATCCTTGTTAATACGACGCGTTAAACCTGTTAATACTTTTCCAGAACCAACTTCAAAAAGCGTATCAACCCCATGAGAACCGATCCACTCTATTGTTTCACGCCACCGCACCCTCCCCGTTACTTGTTGAACAAGAAGTGTAGCAATGCGCTCAGGATCACTTTCTGGTGCAACAGAAACATTAGCAATCAAAGGAACAATAGGGGCTGCTTTGTTAACAGTCAAAAGCGCTTTCTTCATGGCATCCGCCGCAGGCTGCATTAAAGACGAATGAAAAGGTGCAGAAACCGGAAGAAGCAGTGCGCGTTTTGCACCTTTTGTTGATGCAATTTCTACCGCTGTCTCAACGGCTTTTACTTCACCTGAAATAACAATTTGCCCACCACCATTATCATTGGCAATCTGGCATAACCCTTCTACAGAAACAGTTTCACAAATTTCTTCCACAACGTTCTCTTCCAAACCAATAAGTGCTGCCATAGCGCCTTTACCAACTGGAATAGCGGCCTGCATGGCATTGCCACGAATGCGCAAAAGCCTTGCCGTATCTGTGAGACTGAATGTACCAGCAGCACAAAGAGCTGAATATTCACCTAAAGAATGACCGGCGACAAACTTTACCTTTGCTTCTATACGAAGTCCTAAATGTTCCATCACACGAATGACAGCCATGGATACAGCCATTAATGCTGGTTGTGCATTGGCTGTTAACGTTAAAACATCTGTTGGTCCTTCAAAAATAATCTCTGATAATTTTTCACCCAAAGCATCATCAACTTCCTCAAAAACCATTCGCGCCACACAAAATTGCTCTGCAAGCGCCTTTCCCATCCCAACAAGTTGACTCCCTTGCCCCGGAAAAATAAAAGCTGCACCCATTCATCGACTCCTAAAATTGTGCCATTAAATTACTTTCTTTTGACCTTATTCATCCGCAGAAAGTCAAGATAAAGTGCTTTATTTAGAACGAATATCTCTCTTAAAATTATATTTTAAGGGTGGAATTTGATATAAAAACTTAGGAAAATATGGAGCTATAAACTGAATAACCCCCAAACTTATAAGACTTCCTAAAATTGTGCCTGCTAAAATATCAAAGGGATAATGTACCCCCACAAAGATTCGTGCCCAACAGATCAAGCATAAAAATACCACAGCAAATTTAAAAGTACCTTTGTATTGGTAAAAATAAAAGCTTGCTGTATAAGATGCAATGGTCAAGGCATGATTACTAGGAAAAGAAGCTGTTGCACGATGTTTAATCAGTGGTGTCGTCAACCCTACAACGAATGGGCGTGGATGAAAATAAATGAGAGAAATGAGATAACCTATAAAAAGAGCAGTACAAATGCTCACGCAAATGCTTAGCACAACACATCGTTCCCTTTCCCCACCGCAAAACCACAACAGACAAAGATGAAGAGGAATAATGTAAATTAAAAACTTTGCACAAAAAATACTCAACAAAATTAAAATTGACCAAGACTGATGGTTGCCGGCAAACATCTTAAAGAGCGTAACATCAATCTGGTTTAAAAAATTCATTTTTTTCTCCTTTATCTATGTTTCAGCACTCTCTCTTTAATAGAAGAAGCAAATATACTGAAAATATATCAAGATTTAATAAATCCATTTTTTTTATGTATATAAACTTGCTATTTTGAAGGATAACCTGTAGATACGAGGTATTCGTTGCCGGCATTTAGCTGGAGGTTGAACGGAGGGCTGTAAAATATCAGTAGGAAATACAATGTTTCCGGCCTCCCGTGTCTCCGCTCTGAGATGTCTCAAATTGTAAACGCGTCCTTTCTTCTTTGGGTTTCCCAAAAAGACAAGTCGCAGAGGCTTTGCGCTAAAACCGGTGAGATTTAATTGAAGAAAGGCAAAACAATGGCTCTTTATGAACATATGTTCCTTGCCCGACAAGACATTGCACCGCAGCAAGTTGATGAACTTTTGAGCCTTTACAAAGGTGTCATTGAAACGTACGGTGGAAAAGTTGGGCGTACAGAAAATTGGGGACTTCGTCCTCTTGCTTATCGTATTCGTAAAAACCGTAAGGCTTATTATGTCTTGGTTAATATTGATGCACCAGCTGCTGCAATTGCTGAAATGGAGCGTCAGATGCGAATCAATGAAGATATTTTGCGCTATATGACCATTCGTGTAGAAAAACACGAAAAGGAAAAATCTGCAATGCTTTCACACCTTGATCGCAATACGCACGCTAGTCAGGATGAAGAGCGCTCTCGCTCCCCACGTCGTCAACGTGAAAATGCTATGGAAGAGGTAGAATGATGACTGATACGAATCAAAACTCTGCACGTCGCCCTTTTCATCGTCGTCGTAAAACATGTCCTTTTTCAGGGGCTAATGCGCCTAAAATTGATTATAAAGATATCAAATTATTACAACGTTATATTTCTGAACGTGGAAAAATTGTTCCTTCACGAATTACGGCTGTTAGTCAGAAAAAACAGCGTGAATTAGCTAATGCTATCAAACGTGCTCGCTTTTTAGGCTTACTTCCATACGTTATAAAATAAACGATCAAAACACTTTGCAACTGGAGAAATTCTTCAGTTGCTTTTCTTCTATGGTTTAGAAAAATAGCTTATTGTATCCTATGTTAAGCTATTAAATGTAAAAGTTGAGGGATCAACATGCCTCTAACTGCAGAAAGCAGGACAGCAATAAATGACAAAAAATCGTACTTATGAGATATTAACCGGTGTTTTGGCGGGATTGTTTGCTGTTGTGATAGGAATGGCAATTATTAGTGTTGCTAATATCGCTCCCTTTTTTTCTTTTTTTCTTGGCTGTTTTTTTTCATTGCCAATTTTTATTGTTGCATTCGGTCAAGGAACATTTGCCAGCTTCGTTGCCTTAATAAGTGCAACTGTTGTTCTTTTCATTGCCACGGATATCCATATTGCTCTTGGGCTTATGCTATTATTTTTTCTTCCTGCTGTTTATGCCTCTTGGCTTATTGGATTGGCACGACCAGCGCAAAAAGAAAACACGTTGATATGGTACCCATTATCATCCGTTATTTTTCATTTAACCAACTTTATTGCTCTTATAGTCACCTTCATCGGGCTCTATGTGAAAACCAGTCCAAACACCCCTCTCATTGCAAAAAAAGTCATTGAAAACATTGCACAAGCTCTACAACAATTGCCGTCATTACAAGAAGCTAATATGCTTAATTTTAGTGAATTTTTAATGGCACATGCTGCAACTTTAGCAGCTATTGCTCTGGTATTTTATAGTTTGATTTTTCTCATTGGTAATCTTTATTTTTCAATGATAACAGCCCAATATATGAAGTGGTTGAAAAGACCTCGAGATGACTGGAGCAAAACTCTTCGCCTTCCAATTTCTGGAATTGTTATTTTCATCCTCACCTCTATCGCATCAATGACTGAATTGAGCGATTCTCTCAATTTGGGTACATTTGTCTTTAGCTCTGCCTATACTGTCATCATATCAATTAGCGGTTTAGCCTATTTTCATAATATTACAAAAGGGGTTAGCGGTCGGGTTATTATACTTTCTCTTGTTTATATTGCTATTTTAACTGTCGTTTTTTTCCCACCTGTTTCTTTCATGATGCTTTTGATGGGTATTTGGGCTGCTATTCAATACAACTTTCAATCACACAAAAAACTTCCCTAAATTTATTTGTTCGAAAGGAAAAACTATGGATATTATTCTACTTGAGCGCATTCCTCGTCTTGGTCAGATGGGTGATATTGTCTCAGTGAAAGATGGTTATGCACGTAATTTTCTCTTACCTCAAGGGAAAGCTTTACGCGCAAATGACGCAAATAAAAAATATTTTGAGATCCAACGTGCACAACTTGAGGCACGTAATCTTGAACGCAAAAGTGAAGCACAAAAAATTGCTGAAAAACTTGATGGCCAATCATTTATTGCTGTTCGTTCTGCTGGTGAAACAGGACAACTTTATGGATCTGTGTCAACGCGTGATATTGCTGAAATCATAACAGATGAAGGATTTTCTATTGGGCGAAATCAAATTGAACTTAATCATCCAATAAAAATGATCGGTCTTCATACGATTACTCTTAGCCTCCATCCTGAAGTTCAAATTTCTGTGATTATTAATGTTGCACGTTCTACTAGTGAAGCTCAACGCCAAGCAGAAGGTGAAACGCTTACTTCTTCTGAAAAAATAGATGATATTAAAGAAGAAATATTAGAAGAAAATCAGGAAGAATTATTGGCAGAAGAAATTAATGATAACGATATAAACAGTTCTCATCAAGAAGCTTAATTGCTCCTTTTTCTTTCTGTTTTATCTCTTTGATTATATTTAAAATATTGCTCATAAAATACTCATGCCTTAAAGCTGAGTATTTTATGGTTTTTATATGTAAAAAATCTAATTTTTATGAAAAATTAGAAATATATTATATAAGAACATCCCATACCAGAAATGATAACAGCAATAAGGAGAAATGCTTTTGCTTCTCCAGCATAAAAGCAAAAAATAATTTAAAGCTCCACTCTTAAGAGTGAATTTTGTATGAGTGGTAAGTTAATGATATCTTCACGTGATCTGATTTTAATTATAAAATGCCATTCCACCCACACCGGTATTAGAATTGTAAGATCACATAACTTCAAAATACTTAAATTTAGAGTACCGAAACTTCCACTTAAAAAATCACATATTATAAAAGTAGAATATACGGAACGCGTGTTATATTAATAACACACAAATGATAAATGAATAATTAGAAAAGAGTTTTTAAAAATTATATGATTTTAACTTAAAATGAAGCTTTGTAGCTCTATTCTTCTAATGTACGATTTTAAATTTATCGCTTAAAGTCGCTAGACTTGGAATTTTAGTGGGAAAAATTTATGGAAGAAACTAGCGTTGTTAATATCAGCTCTTCGAAAAAAGAAGATTCTTCTTCTTTTCGTCAACTTCCGCATAATATTGAAGCTGAACAAGCATTACTTGGTGCCATCTTTATCAACAATGATTCTCTGGACCGCGTTTCGGATTTTCTAAAACCAGAACATTTTTTTGAACCATTGCATCAAGAGATTTATGCTGTTTTATCTCAACTTATAAAAACAGGCAAACATGTAGATCCGGTTACAATCAAACCCCATATCCAAATGGAAAAGAAAATTGGAGATCTTACTGTATACCAATATGTTGTTCGCTTGTCTAAAGAGGCCATCACCATTATTAACGCTGAAGATTATGGACGCGTTATTTACGACCTTTTTATCCGTCGTTCTCTGATTAATCTTGGAACTCAAGTCGTCAATACAGCCTTTGATGCTCCTGTAGAGCTTACGCCTACCCAACAAATTGAAACTGTTGAAAATCAGTTATTTGAGCTCGCAGAAAAAGGAAAATATGGAGGCGGATTTGAGAACTTTAATGTGGCTGTCAAAAAAGCACTCGATATGGCAAGTGCTGCGAAGCAGCGTTCTTCGCAATTATCAGGGATAGCTACCCATATTAAAACACTTGATGAAAAAATGGGGGGATTACAAGCATCTGACCTCATTATCCTCGCAGGACGCCCTGGTATGGGGAAAACCTCACTGGCTACCAATATTGCCTTTAATATTGCCAGTGCTTATAATCATAATGGTAATACGCAAGAAAATGAAGGCGGTATTGTAGGATTCTTCTCCCTTGAAATGTCCTCAGAACAGCTTGCGACACGTATTATTTCTGAACAAACAGAAGTCTCTTCTTCTGATATTCGACGGGGGAACATTTCAGATGAACAATTTTCAAAAATTATTCGTGCGGTAAACCAACTCCAAAAGGCCCCCCTTTATATTGATCAAACTGGAGGAATATCAATTACACAACTGGCGGCTCGCGCGCGGCGTCTTAAGCGACAACATGGTTTAGATGTCTTGTTTATTGATTATATCCAACTCATGACAAGCAGTTCAAAACGTTCATCAGAAAATCGTGTTCAAGAAATCACAGAAATTACCACAGGATTAAAAGCATTAGCGAAAGAATTGAATGTTCCTATTATCGCTCTGTCACAACTTTCGCGCCAAGTCGAAA
Organism: Bartonella saheliensis; assembly: GCF_902162175.1. NCBI lineage: Bacteria > Pseudomonadati > Pseudomonadota > Alphaproteobacteria > Hyphomicrobiales > Bartonellaceae > Bartonella > Bartonella saheliensis. Next base: position 77,306 of record NZ_LR607196.1, on the reverse strand, counting down.
ACAGAACAGATAAACGACCACAACTCTCCGATTTACGTGAATCTGGTTCTATCGAGCAAGATGCCGACATCGTTCTATTTGTTTATCGTGAAGAATATTATTTCAAAAATGAAGAACCTAAACTGGGTACTCTTGAACATACAAAATGGCAAGATGAAATGGATAAAATTATGGGGAAAGCTGATGTTATTGTGGCAAAACAGCGTCATGGCCCCACAGGAATCGTATCCCTTGCCTTTCAATCTGACTTTACACGCTTTAGTGATCTGGCAGATAGCAATTATCTTCCAGAACAAATTGGTTAAGTTATCATGGCACGCAGCCGTATTCAATTTATCTGTCAAAATTGTGGAACCGTCCATTCCCGTTGGGCAGGGAAATGTAGCGCCTGTGGAGAATGGAATTCCCTTATTGAAGAAAATATAAATGGCGGCATAGGAAGTGGTCCTAAACAGAATGCTCGTAAAGGACGCATCGTCGCCCTTACATCTCTTTCTGGAGATATCCAAGATGCTCCACGTATTCATTCTGGTATTGCTGAACTTGATCGTGTTACTGGTGGGGGATTTGTCCGTGGATCAGCACTCCTTGTTGGTGGAGATCCAGGTATTGGAAAATCAACATTGCTTACACAAACAGCAGCTGCTTTATCACGCAAAGGACATCATGTTATCTATGTCTCAGGTGAAGAGGCTATTGCGCAAATTTGTTTGCGTGCACAAAGGCTTGGCGCTCATAATACAGAGGTAAAACTTGCTGCTGAAACCAATGTTGAAGATATTCTTGCAACCTTAAGCGAGCATAAAAACCTCGATATGGTCATTATCGATTCGATTCAAACCTTATGGTCAGATACAGCAGATTCAGCACCTGGTACCGTCACACAAGTGCGTATTGGTGCTCAAGCAATGATCCGCTTTGCCAAAAAAACGGGAGCCGCTGTTGTTCTTGTTGGTCATGTAACAAAAGATGGGCAAATTGCTGGCCCGCGGGTCGTTGAACATATGGTTGATGGTGTTCTCTATTTTGAGGGTGAAGGAGGACACCATTATCGCATTCTTAGAACTGTAAAAAATCGTTTCGGACCAACGGATGAAATTGGTGTTTTTGAAATGTCTGATAAAGGATTACGGGAAGTAATCAATCCATCTGAATTGTTTTTAGGAGAACGCAATGAAAAAGCACCAGGTGCAGCTGTTTTTGCAGGTATGGAAGGAACACGACCGATATTGGTAGAAATTCAAGCGCTTGTTGCTCCTTCTTCTCTTGGAACACCAAGACGTGCGGTTGTCGGATGGGATGGAAATCGTCTTTCTATGATTCTCGCCGTTTTAGAAGCCCATTGTGGCATTCGTTTTGGACAGCATGATGTCTATCTGAATGTGGCGGGGGGATATCGTATATCAGAACCCGCTGCTGATTTAGCTGTAGCCGCTGCTTTGGTCTCTTCTCTTGCCAATATCCCTTTGCCAACGGATTATGTATATTTTGGTGAAGTTAGTCTTTCAGGAGCTACTCGTGCTGTTGCACATTCGGCACAACGCATCAATGAAGCAAAAAAACTCGGATTTCAGGGGGCATTTCATCCCACAACAACAACCGAAATGATGAAGTCACTCAATTTTCAGCAAAAAACTTTCTCCGACCTTCCCGAACTCGTTGCCACTCTTACCGCAAGTAAAAAATGGTCTACACCACGGGAAAGATAATATAGAAAAAACGCTATAAAATACAAAATATCCTTGCTATAAGAATAAAAAATGACCTAACAAAAATATATTTGCACACAGATTTAAAGAACACAACTTTATGTATAAGGAACAAACAAATGATCATAACAATCCTTGATGGAATTGTCGTAGTCATCATCCTGTTGTCCGCTTTTCTTGCTATGCTTCGAGGATTTTCACGTGAAGTGTTATCGTTGATTTCTTGGGCAATCGCAGCTGTTACGACACTGTTTTTATTCAAACCTGTCTTGCCTTTCTTTGAACAATATTTCTCTAATAAAATGATTGCATTGATCACAACATTGGTTACAATTTTTATTATTGTTCTTATCATTACTTCGATTATTACAATGAAGATCTCCGATTTTATTATTGATAGCCGAATTGGTATCCTTGACCGTACTATTGGTTTTATTTTTGGAGCACTTCGCGGTTTACTGATTATGGTCATCGGTATGTTGCTGATTAATGCACTTATTAAACCCGAGCACCAAGCAGACTGGTTAAAAAATGCCAAAACAAGACCTATTTTAGATTCGCTGGGACAAAAAGTTTGGGAAATACTCCCAAAAGATCTTGGATCTGTTCTCGAAAAGGCAGAAAATTTGTTTAAAGACAGCGATAAACATACAGATAAGCAACCCCCTCATGAAAAAACACTTCTCAAAAATACAGAATAACTTTTCATAAGGAAAGAGAACTCAATGATGTAAAATGTGATATGGATGATTCCTCTCTATCACAACTGAAAGGATATGATGATAAAAAGCGATATTTCTTGTCAAAAATTTTCATTAGATGATGATACCCTTCATGAAGAATGCGGGGTTTTTGGCATTCTTGGGCATGAAGATGCAGCAACATTAACTGCTCTTGGACTCCACGCACTTCAGCATCGTGGGCAAGAAGCAGCTGGTATTGTTTCTTACCATAATAAAATGTTTCATCAAGAGAAGCATTTAGGTCTTGTTGGTGATCACTATACAAATCCTGCAACACTTGCGCGCTTACCAGGAAATCGCGCAATTGGACATACGCGTTATTCAACAACTGGAGAAGTGGCATTACGCAACGTTCAACCCCTTTTTGCTGAATTGAAAGTTGGAGGTATTGCTATTGCACATAATGGTAATCTTACCAATGGTCTGACATTGCGCCGTAAACTCATCGCTTCTGGTGCTATCTGTCAATCAACATCAGATTCAGAAGTTTTTCTCCATCTTATTGCTCGCTCACGTTATGAATCTTCCTCTGATCGTTTTGTTGATGCAATTCGGCAAGTAGAAGGAGGATATGCTATGTTAGCACTCACACGGACAAAGCTTATTGCAGCACGCGATCCAACCGGAATTAGACCTCTCGTGATGGGAGAACTTGATGGTAAGCCTATCTTTTGTTCTGAAACTTGCGCCCTTGATATTATTGGAGCAAAATATGTCCGTGATGTTAAAAATGGAGAAATCATCATATGTGAAATACAAAAAAATGGGGAAATTACGAAAAAAATTATACAACCAGAAAATGCAAAACCAGAAAAAATTTGCTTATTTGAATATGTTTATTTTTCTCGTCCGGACTCAATTGTTGGAGGGCGGAGTGTTTATACAACACGCAAAAATATGGGAATCCGTTTAGCACAAGAAGCCCCTTGTGAGGGTGATGTTGTGGTTCCGGTTCCAGATGGTGGAACACCTGCTGCAATTGGCTATGCACAAGAAATTGGAATTCCCTTCGAGCTTGGTATTATTCGCAATCACTATGTTGGCCGCACTTTTATCGAACCAACACAACAAATTCGTGCTTTTGGCGTCAAGTTAAAACATTCGGCAAACCGTCCAGTGATTGAAGGAAAACGTGTTATTCTGATTGATGACTCTATTGTACGGGGAACAACATCCCTTAAAATTGTACGAATGCTTCGCGATGCAGGAGCAAAGGAAGTTCATATGCGCGTCTCTAGCCCTATGATTTTCTATCCTGACTTTTATGGTATTGATACACCTAAAGCTGAAAGTCTTTTAGCAAACCAATATCCAGATTTAAAATCTATGTGTGATTTTATTGGGGCAGACTCTTTAGAATTTCTTTCGACGGACGGATTATATCTTGCTGTAGCAGGGGAAAAACGAAATAACGCCGATCCACAATTTACTGACCATTATTTTACTGGATATTATCCTACACACCTGGTTGATCAAGAAAATCTCTCCAAAATTCATCAATCATCTGTTCTTAAGACAAGAGATTAATGATGATAAAACATGACTTTAGTCTCCATGGACGCGTTGCACTTGTTACTGGCGCATCAAGAGGGATTGGCTATTATTTAGCACTCGAGCTTGCTGCACGCGGTGCTCATATTATTGCTCTTGCACGAACAGTCAGTGGACTTACTGAATTGGATAATCAAATCCGAAAAAAAGGGGCTCTTGCTACCCTCGTTCCGCTCGATTTACATCATATGGAAAACATTGATGTTCTCGCACTCTCAATTGCCAATCGCTGGAAAAAACTGGATATTGTCGTTGCAAATGCAGGAATCCTTGGAACACTTTCACCAATAGCGCATATAGAAAACATGGTCTTTGAAGATGTCTTTCAAATAAATCTTTTTAGCCAATGGCGCTTAATAAAAGCCGTTGAGCCTTTATTACGTGAATCTGATGCTGGACGTGCTATCCTGTTATCCTCAAGCGTTGCGCATGTTGCACGCCCGTTCTGGGGGGCTTATGCAGCCTCTAAAGCAGCTTTAGAAATGATTGCCCGCTGTTGGGCAGAAGAACTCAAACAAACCCCTATCAAGATTAATTGTGTCAATCCTGGAGCCACACGCACTGCTATGCGTGCTGAAGCTATGCCTGGTGAAGATCCAGAAACACTCCCCTCACCACAAGAGGTTGCAAAAAAAATAGTCCATTTGCTCTCACCTGATTTAAAGGAAACTGGAAAACTCTTTAATGTCCGTGAAAATCGGTTTGTGGATTATTATGCCCCTCATTGATCATCATCTGAAATGGAAATAGACGAATCTCTCTCTTTCCTGCGCTTCTCAACAGCAGCATAAAGCAGTTTATGATTCTTGAATAGCTTTTTTAGTATTCGCCTTTTTTTCTTCTAAGGCAGCCCGTTTATTATAAGCGATAAAACTACAGGGGAGAAAAATCATATAGCTAATCGCTGTAATCAATAAAGTTTTCCATGTGTAAGTCGCAAGAAAACCAACATAAATAACAATGACCAACATGCAAGGTATAACGATATCACGCCTCAAGTTTTGATCAATTGTCTTTGCATTCCACACTGGTAAACGACTAATCAAAAGAAAAGCAATAATGACTGTATAAAGACTAAAAAACAATGCCCACCCCCAATTGGGGACCAAACCAAGAGCACCTAAATAGGTAGGCAATAAAAGGAGTAACGCTCCTGCAGGTGCAGGAACACCAACAAAATAACTTTTCTGCCATTGTGGGATATCAGCATTATCTAACATCACATTAAAACGCGCTAATCGCAAACAACAAGCAACACAATAAACAAGAGCTGCAACCCAACCAATGTGGTGTGCTTGATTCAAAATAAAGGAATAAACAATAAGCGCAGGAGTAACACCAAAATTGACAATATCAGCAAGAGAGTCCATCTGTGCCCCGAAAGGTGAACTACCATCTATTAAACGCGCAATGCGACCATCAGCACCATCTAGAACTGCAGCCAAAAGTACCATTAAAATAGCAGCTTCATAGCGATTTTCAAAAGCCAAGCGGATACTGCTCATACCGGCGCAAATTGCTAAAATAGTAATGATATTGGGAATAACATAGCGCATTGATGTAGGTGAACGTCGCCGATTTGCAATATCATCATGCTGCCCCTCAGGATTGAATGAAGAAAATGGCGAAAAATTTTTCATTATGTCGTCCTAATCGTATCTGAAGTCCGTTGTAGCACTCTTATCATCAAAAGACCCTAAAACTGTCTCTCCAGCAATGGCTATCTGCCCAACAGCAACACGCAATTTTATTTCAGTTGGTATATAAATATCAAGGCGAGAACCAAAACGAATCAACCCAAATCGCTCTCCCATAATAACAGTATCATTTTCTTTTGACCAACAAACAATCCGACGGGCAAACATCCCCGCTATTTGTACAATAGCAATTTTACCATGCTTGCTCTCAATGAGCATTCCATTCCGCTCATTAAACTGACTAGCCTTATCAAACTCCGCATTGGTAAATCGACCTGGATGATAAACGATAGACTCTACTGTACCACTGATAGGAATACGGTTGATATGACATGAAAAAACGTCCATAAAAATAGAAATACGGACCATTTCATCTTTCCCTAAGCCTAATTCTTCAGGTGGAACACATGATTCTACAAATGAAATACGCCCATCTGCAGGCGAGATAACCCAATTTGGATTTAAAGGGATCACACGATCTGGATCACGAAAAAAGTATATACACCACACCGTGAGAACAAGTCCACACCAAAACAACGGACTCCATATCCAACCAAGAATGAGCGAAATAACAAAAAATGCTACAATAAAAGGATAGCCTTCTTTATGAATCGAGACAAAGCTATTGTGGACAGATTGTAGAATACTCATATCATTTCCTATTCGTCGTAAACTTAAAACAAGCAATAAATCTTTTTGTTCCTCTTGCTTTTATGTATTTAATCAATCGCTCCATATAAAGATATAGATTACATTTTGCCCACTTTATTTTTTACGACTAACAATACCCGTCTCGTCTTGTTCACGCATTTTACGTAACTTTTCTTCAGCTTGCGATGCTTCAAGCTGCTTATTCCACATTGAAGCATATAAACCTTTCTTTCGTAAGAGCTCTGTATGCGTCCCATTTTCAATAATACGGCCACTTTTAAGAACCAAAATTTCATCAGCATTGATAACCGTAGAAAGACGATGTGCAATAATCAATGTTGTGCGTCCACGGCTTACAATGTCTAATGCTTGTTGAATTTCTTGTTCCGTTGCCGTATCAAGAGCTGCTGTTGCTTCATCTAGAATAAGAAGTGGGGGAGCTTTTAAGAGTGTCCGTGCAATAGCCACACGTTGTTTTTCACCCCCTGATAATTTGAGACCACGCTCTCCTACCATAGACTGAAAACCTTCCGGTAATATCTCAATAAATTTTGATATTTGTGCCATTTCAGCAGCTTTATACATCTCTTCATCTGTCGCACTTGGACGCCCATAGCGAATATTATAGGCAATTGTATCATTAAATAGCACCGTATCTTGTGGGACCATGCCGATCGCTTCACGCAAACTTTTTTGTGTTATGTCACGAATATCTTGCCCATCAATTGTGATAGAGCCTGCATCAACATCATAAAACCGAAAAAGTAATCGAGAAATAGTTGATTTACCTGCACCCGATGGACCGACAATGGCAACCGTTTTTCCTCCAGGAACTTCAAAATCAATATCTCTGAGAATCTGACGTGTCGAATCATAAGAAAACTTTACCTGATGAAAACGAATGGTCCCATCGCTTATCTCTAACGGTTTAGCATCCGATTTATCGACGATCTCCTGCTGGACATCTAAAAGATCAAACATCGCTTCAATATCTGTTAAACCTTGTCGAACATCACGATAAATTGAACCAATAAAATTCAGTGGAATGGAAAGTTGCATTAAAAGGGCATTAATAAAAACAAAGTCCCCTAAAGTTTGTGTCTTATAAAAAACTTCATAAGCTGACATCAGCATCATGATCGTCATTCCAATACCAAAGATAAGAGCCTGACCAAAATTAAGCCAGCTTAATGATGTCCAAATCTTTGTTGCGGCTTTTTCATAACCTGCCATAGAACTATCAAAACGATCGGCTTCTAGAGTTTCATTGCCAAAATATTTAACCGTTTCAAAATTTAAAAGAGAATCAACCGCGCGCGTATTTGCCTCAGTATCTGCCGTATTCATTTGTTGCCGAATACGAATACGCCAATCACTCGCCTTAATGGTAAAAAAGCTATATAAAAAAACCGTTACAACGACAATGAGAAGATAATGCCATCCATAGTTGATGTAAAATACAAGGGCCGTTAATATAAACTCTAAAACTGTCGGTACAGTATTGAGAATTGAAAATCTTACGATCGCTTCAATTCCTTTTGTCCCACGCTCAATCACGCGAGAAAGCCCACCAGTTCGGCGCTCTAAATGAAATCGTAAAGATAACTCATGAATATGGACAAAGGTTTTATAAGCGAGTTGACGAATAGCGTGTTGACCAACGGTTGCAAAAAGGGAATCGCGCAGTTGATTTAATCCAGCCTGCACAATACGGGCGATATTGTACGCCAAAACAAGCATGATAGGAATAATCAAACTGGACGGGAACCATTCAGGGAGCTGAAAGCTTGTATCAAGCACATTCGTAGAATATTTAAAGAAATACGGCACAGATATAAGAACGAGCTTAGACAAAATAAGATAAAATATTGCCCATAGTACACGTATTTTTAGATCACGCCGGTCCGCCGGCCACATATAAGGCCATAAATTGTAAAGTGTGTGCAGAGTTTTCCCTGTATCAGATGATACAGTTTTTGTCATTTCATTGCGTTTCATAAAGCCCTTACTTCTCTATCACCTACACGAAGAAGGCAAAACACCCCCCTGTGGTTGTTTATAAGTTTCTTACGCTTTTCAATAAGCTACCTACTCATTGTTTGAGGTTAGACTTTTTTTGAAAAAGGAACAAGAAATAATCCACAACACAGTTTATTATTTTGATCTGTATTCTCATACCATTCTGCTGCAAATAAATTTTCAACTTTTACATGCTTTTTTTTCAATTCTGCCTGAAGCCACTTTTTTGTCTTACCAATCTCTTTAAGACCATCATCAATAACTTCACCGTTTTCTACGACAATCGTCGATTTTTTCCCCTCTTCTTTTTTAATAACAGTACAATCACCATTGGTTTCCAAACGCACAAAAGCAGCTTCATGTAAGTGACACCCTTTAAGACGTAACATCGCAATAAGATCATTAACATTGATCCTCAAGTTTTTAATCTTATCCATTTGAAAGACCCCATCTAAAACCAATGTGACATTTCGCCCTGCAATAAGGCGACGAAAAAAAACTGAATAGCGTGCAAAAAAATTAAAAGAGGTAATCAAGGCTTGCCAAATCAGTAGAACAAGCAATAATTGAATGCTGCTAATATTCTGATTATAAATGACTCCTCCAATAATACCTCCCATAACAAAATTGCTGACTAGATCAACAGGTGTCATCTGACTAAGGCTTCCACGACCCGTCGTTCTTAGAATAAATAAGAAGGCAACAAGACCTACAGCCAGCTTAAGCGCGATATATCCATAGTGATATAAAAGTTCCATCATATTCTCCCTTTAATTTATGAGAACTGCTGGAATAGGGAAATTAAAATCGTTTTATTTCCCACACAGTTATGCGCTCACCACTCTGCGGATCCTTACTATCTTTTAAAAGAACCCCCTCAGCTGCAAGCTCATCACGAATTGTATCCGCAGCTTCCCACTCTTTATTATGGATAAGCCGCAATCTTTCGGCAATGCGCTGATCAATAAATTTTGAATCAAGAGATGTTTTTTTTACAAATAATGGACAGTTTATTTCTTTAGCCCATTCTTGTCGTAATAATCCTAATAAATTCATGCCATGAGCAAGAGCCAAAGCATTCCCTGTTTTATAAAATTTTCGCAAAAGAGTGAATGCTTTTGGCGTATTAAGATCATCACTAAGGGAATCTATCAAAGTATCATCAATCGCTTCATTGTTTTCCATCATATTCTTTTTACTGCGAAGCAATTCATACCAACGATACAGTTCACTGCTTGATTGCATTAAACGCTGCGCTGTCCAATTTAATGGTTCACGATAATGCGTTTGGAGCATCGAAAAACGAGCAGACAAACCCGCCCAATTTTGCTTCATTTCATCGGCTAAAACACCGTTAAATTCTAAAAAATTATCCTCTAAAATAGAACGAATGGTTATGAAATTGCCAAAACTTTTCGACATCTTTTTGCCTTCAACTTGTAAAAAGCCGTTATGCATCCAAAAATTAGCCATTCGTTCTGTCCCAAAAGCGGAACAACTTTGCGCAATCTCATTTTCATGGTGAGGAAAAATTAAATCAAGTCCACCACCATGAATATCAAAAATATTTGCTGTTGGATCATCACAAGTTAAACCACCACCATAAGGCGCTAATAACTTTGCCATTGACATGGCGGAACACTCAATATGCCAACCTGGACGACCTAAAACAGGAATTCCGCCCGGCGATTCCCAACCTGGCTCTCCTTCCACAGAAGGCTTCCATAAAACAAAATCCATCTCCTCGCGCTTATAAGCAGCAACATCGATGCGCGCCCCTGCCCTCATTTCATCTAAAGAACGATTTGAAAATGCCCCATAATGGGGAGGATTTTTGATACTCTTTATAGAAAATAATATATGATTTTCCGCTTTATAAGCGTGACCCTTTTCAAGCAATCTTTCGATGAGAACGCGCATCTCCTCTAAATGCTCGGTTGCGCGTGGCTGGCTGGTTGGCAATAGACAACCAAGCGCTATTGTATCTTGTTGAAACTGAGAATATGTGCGTTCTGTTAATTGACGAATAGCATTATTTAATGACAAGTTGGGATATTCGTGGGCGGCGCGTGCATTAATTTTATCATCGACATCTGTAATATTACGCGCATAAAGAACATGATCTTCGCCATAAACATGACGCAATAAGCGAAATAAAACATCAAAAACAATGACAGGACGTGCATTTCCTATATGCGCATAATCATAAACTGTTGGACCACAAACATAAAGACGTACTTTTGTCGGATCTATTGGTGTAAAATTTTCTTTTTTACGTGTCAGCGTATTATAAAATCGCAACTCTTTCATCATTATACTCCGTAAACGATATTACGCACCGTTCTTTTAGATGTCTCTTCTCTCAAATGATCACATTATGTAGTTTAGACTAAAACTTTCACCTTATCGCCAATTCTTCTTCCCCTATGGTTATTGAGGCTGTTTCCATTATTTATCATAAAAACAATCTCTTTTATTTGTTTGGACAAAAGCATTCTAAAAATAGAGAGCTTTTTTCTTCTTGAAAGAAACAAGTTTAGAAAAAATTTCATAGGCAATAGAATATTTATATAAAAAATAGATGACAGGAAGAAAATCTTAAAACTTTAAACCCCATAAAGCTTCATCAGTATTTTCAATATTTCACAATGGGTTTCTTATTATCTCCTACGCCCTATATTTCATCATCAATCATTGAGAATAATGTCCTAATGACCCCTCCTTTTAACAGCGTCCTCATGACACAATTATTTTTAAAAGAAAGCAATAAAAATAATGCGTAATAAATTGAAAAAAATTATTCTTTTAATATTTCTTGTCATTTCAATGCCAACCTTTGCACAACAATCTCCACCTTATGAGAAAAAATTACTTCGCCTCGCAGAAATTTTAGGATCCTTGCATTTTCTCCAAAATCTTTGTGAGCCTCAAACAAACCAAGTGCCAATAAACCAATGGTATGACTATATGAACGCACTCATTGAAGCAGAACACCCCACTCCACAAAGGCGCGCTTATTTTTATGAAGCATTTAATGAAGCGTATCGTGCTTTCTCAGAAAATTATCATCATTGTACACAAGCAGCCATTGAAGCTAATCAAAGATATATTCAAGAAGGAAGAGCTTTATCTGAAAATCTTCTCATGCATTATAACAGCTAACCTGTATAAAAAGTAGCTCCTCCCTTCATTTAAGTGATATCAATAATGCCCTCCTCACAAATGAATAGAGCAACTTTTGAAGAATAATGCCTCGATGTGCCTGTATTCTTATGAGCACCTTTTTCTGTATTGCTCTTTGTCTTCCTCTCCTCTTAAAGGAATGAAGATTCTTTTAATCCAATCTGGTTTGTAAATAGCCCAAGTTCTAGTGAATTCCTCTGGGCTTCCCACTCATGTAACAAGCTTAAAAAAATTTACCACGCATAAAAAACTCATGTATTAAGGAGGCTGACATACCTTCTTCTTAAATGATCGTATTTTGTGGTATAATAGGATAAAATTTATGCTGTTTACACCAAAGTTTCTATAAATTTAACAGGCTCTCCTTGCGAAGGTGTGACAATTTCACCTTCCCACATAACGCGCATACCACGGACAATAGTCCCGACAGGCCAACCTTTAACTTTTTGACCATCATAAGGTGTCCAACCAGCACGCGAACCAATTAAGCTATTCATCATCACTTCTTCTCGTTTAAGATCAACAATGGTCAAATCAGCATCATATCCAACAGCAAGACGTCCTTTACAGCTTATACCAAAAATACGACTAGGGCCATGTGAGGTGAGATCAACAAAACGCTCAAGAGATATTTTTCCTGCATTCACATGTGTTAACATAATGGCTGCCGTTGTTTGCACGCCTGTCATTCCTGAAGGTGAAGAGGGATAAGATTGAAGCTTTTCCTCAAGGGTATGAGGCGCATGATCTGAGCCTAAAACATCAATAATCCCCTGTTGAACACCGTACCAAAGAGCTTCACGGTGGCGCGATTCACGAATAGGTGGATTCATCTGAATTAATGTACCAAACTGCTTATAATCATCAGCCGTGAGAGTCAAATGATGGTGTGTTACTTCAATTGTTGCAACATCTTTATGTTTTTTTAGAAAATCAATTTCTTCTTCTGTCGAAAGATGTAACACATGAATGCGTGCTTTCGTTTCATGGGCAATTTTTATCAAACGCTGCGTACACTTTAATGCCGCAACCTCATCACGCCAAATCGGATGTGAGGATGCATCCCCTTCAATACGCAATATCTTACGTTCTTTGAGTCTTTCCTCATCTTCAGAATGAAAAGCTGCACGACGACGTGTATTTTTTAAAATAAGGCGTACACTTTCATCATCATCAACCAAAAGATCGCCGGTAGAAGATCCCATAAAGACTTTAATTCCAGCCGCACCAGGAAGTCTTTCTAATTCAGAGAGTTCATGAGCATTTTCACGCGTTCCTCCAACCCAAAATGCAAAGTCACAATGCATACGATGGAATCCGCGCTTAACCTTATCTCTTAATGTCTCTTCTGATGTTGTCAATGGATGGGTATTCGGCATTTCAAATACTGTTGTAACCCCCCCTAACACAGCAGAATATGAGCCACTTCCCAAATCTTCTTTATATTCATTGCCAGGCTCACGAAAATGTACTTGACTATCAATAATTCCCGGCAAAATATGAAGTCCCGTACAATCAATCACCTCACCAGCCGAGGCGCATGTAAGGTCGCCAATTTCAGCAATACGGCCATTTGTAACACCAATATCACGCTTGCTTTTTCCATCATGATTCACAAGTGTTGCACCTTTAAAAATTGTATCAAATGTTTTAAACATAGCCACGCTCCTTACATATTGCTCACTTATCGATTATGTAACTTTGAGCAGAAAGGCAAGAACCATGATTGAAAAACAAAATGCCATTTGCTTAAAAAACCGTAAAATTATTCAAATTACAGGCGAAGAAACAACAGATTTTCTGCAATCCCTGATCACGACAGATGTAAAAAAAATAAGTCCCCAAGAACTTTTCCCTGGAGCTCTCTTATCCCCACAAGGAAAGGTTCTTGCTGATTTTCTTATCGGTAAAAGAGAGGGGGGTTATTTTATTGATATTGTGATGTCTTTGGCCGATGCACTCTATAAGCGTCTGTTGCTTTATAAACTGCGTAAAAAAGTAGAAATTACACAACCACTACAAGGACTTGTTACAGTTTCTTGGAAAAATGAATCAGATACTTTAAGTTTTGATTCAAATTTTGTTGATAAACGCTTTCCACAACAAGAAAAAATAATACGAATCTATAGCAAAGTTCCTTTTTTGGCTTCAGAAAATTATGATACATGGAATCAATTGCGAATTCGTTATGCAATTGCAGAAAGTGATCAAGATTATGAAATCGGCAAAGTCTTTCCTCATGATATTAATTACGATCAAATTAATGGATTGGCGTTCAACAAAGGGTGTTATATTGGACAAGAAATTGTTTCACGAATGCACCATCGCCGTGCAGCACGCCGCCGTATTTTGATTGTAAAAGGCCAATCTGACCTCCCCCCTCAGTCAAGCATTGAAGCAGGAACAAAAGTGCTTGGCCACTTGGGAACATCTGTTGCAAATGAGGCTCTCGCTTTAATGCGTATTGACCATGTCAAAGATGCTATGGACCATAACATTCCCTTTACTGTAAAAAATATTCCTGTCACTATAAGCATTGCTGAAAATATGAATTTTACCTTTCCTGAAAATACGATAGAAAATACGCATGGCTAAAGCTGAATTATTAAAAAGTGGAGAAGCGCGCGCTTGGCAAAGAATGCTCTCTGGACGCAGACTTGATCTTCTTAATCCTTCTCCTTTTGATATTGAAATTGAAGATATTGCCCATGGGCTTGCTCGTGTAGCCCGTTGGAATGGGCAAACACGAGGAGAGCATGCCTATTCTGTTGCACAACATTCACTTTTGGTTGAACAAATATTTCAAAAACTTTTTCCTCAGTCGCCGCGTCATGAATGTCTCTGTGCTCTTCTTCATGATGCACCAGAATATGTCATCGGCGATATCATTTCACCCTTTAAAGCTGTCATAGGAAAACACTATGAACGCATTGAAAAGCGTATCCAAGATGCAATCCACATGCGATTTTCTCTTCCCGTTGATCTTTCTCAAAAACTTTTTAAAAAAATTAAACAAGCCGACCGTATTGCTGCATATCACGAAGCAATCACGCTTGCTGGATTTAATACAGAAGAAGCCCTTCGCTATTTTGGCTCTCCCAATAATATTTTACCCGATGATCTTAATTTATCCCCCTCCTCTACACAACAAATTGAAAACGCATTTTTAACGCGCTTTAATGACTTAGACACCCCCAAATTATAGACTCTTTGCATTGTTGATTTCTTGCCATTATAGATTCATCAAACTGATTTATAATCATAATGTGTTGTTTTTTCCTGTTAAATGAAAGATCTGAATATCGTAGAATTTTCTCATTTCAAATCTGTTTATATTAAATCAATTAAAACCGTTTGCTTACACGTGATAAGCGAGGAGAGCGGTGTGGACTAAAAACTATACAAATAAAACTATACACAAGAGGACTCAAAATACCTCTTATGCCACCTCTCAAGTGGCAAACGATCGTCAGCAACATTGAAAGTTGGCAAAGCGTATGATGATATCCGTTTGTTTTTTTACGAAGCATAAAGATGGTCGTGCTTTATAAATTTTATACAGCTCCTGGAGGCTTTCCCATTATAGCCTTCACGAGGACTGTCACAAAATAGAATGAGATGTCTAAATGTTTCTTTAAAAAAGTACGTAAATTAGCACCCCAATGACATTCTGTCCTACATAAAAAGACAGCCCCATTAAAGTAATAAAAATCATCGCTAAAATTTCATACAAAAATATATGAAATAATGTACATTCCTTACAAAATAAATAAATCTTCTCTTATCGAACTTTTAAGCTTAAACTAAAATTTATTTCAGTTTATAAACTTCTTTATCCGCTGGAAAAGCGCGGGATGTAACATCCTCTGCATAGTTTTTGATTGCGGTTTCCATGGCTTGTTCAAGGTCTCCATAACGACGTACAAATTTGGGTACGTGAGCACCATAGCCCAACATATCTTCCATCACCAAAACTTGTCCATCACATTGATTAGATGCGCCAATACCAATTGTTGGAATAGAAAGCTTTTCTGTTAATTTTACGGCCAAAGGTTCGACAATCCCTTCCAAAACAATAGAAAAAGCTCCAGCCTCCTCAATCGCAGCTCCGTCGGCTTCAATTTTTTGCCAATCACTCTCTTTCCGTCCTTGTGTCTTAAAACCACCAAAACGATTGACCGCTTGGGGCGTAAGACCAATATGTCCCATCACTGGTATGCCACGTTTACATAAAAAATCTATTGTTTCCGCTATATAAACTCCACCTTCAAGCTTAACGGCCCCACACCCCGTTTGTGCAAGAATACGCGATGCATTTAAAAAAGCCTGCTCTTTACTTTCTTCATAAGAGCCAAAAGGCATATCAATAACGACAAGAGCTTTTTGAGATCCACGCACCACAGCTTGCCCGTGTAAAATCATCATATCTAAAGTAACAGGAAGCGTTGTCTCAAACCCATATACCACCATACCAACGCTATCACCAACCAAAAGGATATCGCAATAGGGGTCCGCAATCCGCGCAGTATAAGCTTGATAAGCTGTTAAAGAAACAATCGGCTGTTGTCCCTTTCTTTCGCGTATTTGAGAAGATGTTATACGCTTTACAGTTTTATGGATACTCATTTTCTGCCCTTCTCTTGCAATATATATTGATCAATAAGCCTTACCTCACCAAAGCGAACAGTAAGAAGTAAAACCGCTGGTTTATTCAATGTTCCTTTGACCTCGCATAAAGTTTCCATATCCCGTAAATCTATCGCTTCAATGATTGCACGCGTTTCTTTTTGTAAAATATTGTGTACAATTTTGCATAACTTATCAACCGACCGCTCACCTTCATGAAAAAGCTTTTCAACAGCTTTTCCACTTTCAGGAATAATTTTGGCCGCTTTACGATCTTCTAATGTTAAAAGCTTATTCCGTGAAGAGTGGGCAACACCATCTGCTTCACGTAAAATAGGGACTCCAATAATTTCAACAGGAAAAGCTAAATCTTCAACCATGCGCCGAATAATTAAAATTTGTTGAAAATCCTTTTCTCCAAAAAAAGCTTTATCGGGCTGAACAATATTAAAAAGCTTAGCAACCACACTCGTTACACCACAAAAGTGCCCTGGACGTAATTTTCCCATCAAAATACGTGATAATTTTTCTACCTTTACAATCGTATCGTTTCCCAAGGGCCACATTTCTTCCACGGAAGGCGCAAAAACACATTCAACACCCGCTTTTTCCAATAAAACACAATCGGCTCTCAAGTCTCTTGGATATTGATCAAAATCTTCATCAGTTCCAAATTGCTTTGGATTGACAAAAATAGAAACCAATACGCGATCACACATGGCTTTTGCACGCTGTACTAATGCCAGATGCCCCTCATGAAGAGCTCCCATTGTTGGAACAAAACCAATCGAAAAGCCTAAACTCCGTTCCTCTGAACTATATTGGCGAACTTCAGCAATTGTCTTTAAAACTTTCATTTTTCCATTCTATTCAATTATGATCACATCAACAAATAAATGTCTGTATACCAAATCGACGCTCAAACAACTGTATCAAATTCATGCGGACTGATGGCTGTTTTATATCTCGTGGCCCCCAAACATGACGCATAAGAAAAAAACCCGTTAAGTTAAAACCATTTATTATATCCCTAAAATCAGTAGGACGAGTTGTTCTTTGCACAAGAAACTGTGGAAGAATAAGAAGCTTTTTTTTCCAAGGTTCCCCTGCTTCTTCACAGACAGCCCGTCCAGATTTTGGCGATACGTAATAAAGTTTTTCCTGACGACCTGTTGCAGCACAACAAGATAAATCAAGACCAAAGCCAAGTTCTTCAAGAAGCCGCATTTCAAAACGTACAAGCAATTCCGCATTTACAAATGGTTCATCAAAATTCTGCATAAAAAGGTGTAAAATATCATATAAAATAGGGTGCGGATCACGCTCAGGAAGGAGCCTTAAATGAAAAGCAACCAATTGCAAAGCATAAAGTGCTTCTGGTAGACAGATTAATCGTGCCGCATGTAAATCAAGTGCTTCTAGGCGAAAAAGTCCCAAATGCTCTTCTAAACGCGCACTCCATTCAGCCTCCACAAAATTTCCAGGCTGAAGAAGAGCAGCCATACGACGCGAACGCCCCCCTTTTACTACCCCCATATAACGACCACGTTCACGTGTCATAATCTCAAGAATAACACTTGTTTCACCATATTGACGTGCCCCAAGAATAACGGCTTGTTCTTTCCATTTCATTGTATTTTAATTATTTTTTAAAATATTATTTTAAAAAATCCAATCCCATTTCGCGATAACGTTCTGGATCAGCATCCCAATTATTACGCACTTTCACAAAAAGAAAAAGATGAACCTTTTGATCCATAATTTTCATGAGTTCCTTGCGTGCAGCTTGACCAATCGTTTTAATTGTATCGCCTTTTGCTCCTAAAATAATTTTTTTCTGGCTCTCACGCTCTACATAGATAACTTGATTAATTTTAACGGAACCATCTGAACGCTCTTCAAAGCTTTCTGTTTCAACCGTTGAGGAATAAGGAAGCTCATCATGAAGACGAAGAAAAAGTTTTTCACGCGTAATTTCAGCAGCAAGATGACGCATAGGCATATCGGAAATTTGATCTTCCGGATAATACCATGGCCCCTCCTGCATCATGTTACTCAACGCATGAAGTAAATCCTTGCAACCAGAACCATTTAGAGCAGAAATCATAAATGTTTGCGCAAACTTTACACGTTCATTTATTTGAGTGGTTAACGCTAAAAGAGATGATTTAACAACTGTATCAACCTTATTGAGAACAAGAACTTTTTCTTGTTTCATAGTGTTGACAATATCTAACATCATCTCAACTTCATCTGAAAGACCACTTTGAGCATCAATTAAAACAAGCAAAACATCAGCGCTCTTAGCCCCTCCCCAAGCAGCAGAAACCATGGCACGTTCTAAGCGCTTATGGGGACGAAAAACACCCGGTGTATCAACCAACACAATTTGCACATTATCATGAATAACAATACCGCGGATTAAAGTTCGTGTTGTTTGTACCTTATGCGTTACAATTGAAACCTTTGTTCCAACCAACTGATTAACCAATGTTGATTTACCAGCATTAGGCATCCCAATAAGCACCACAAACCCAGAACGCGTTTTCATAACGTCACTCATGATCATTTTTTCCTATTGTTTCCCACACCCCCTCTCGGCGCAAAATTTTTTCAGCAGCCATCCTTTCAGCATATCTTTTAGAGCTTCCCTGCCCAATCTCTGAAGCAAAACCTGAAATACTAACCTCTACTATAAAAACAGGATCGTGATCTGGACCTGAGCGTTTGATAATCTGATAATGTGGTTGTGCATTACCTTGAATATGCGCCCATTCTTGTAACTCTGTCTTGGCATCACGTCGAGCTGCATTCATTTTCTTTGCCCGACTTTGCCAATATTTTTGAATAAAGGGGCGAACACTCTCTAATCCTCCATCAAGATACATCACTGCAATCAAAGCTTCTACGACATCTGCATGCATATTAATGAGACGACGCCCTTCAAAATTTCTCATCTCAAAACCAACTTGGATCATATCAGGCAGCCTCATTTCACGTGCAATATCAGCACATGTCTGCGCATTGACCAGATGATTCAAACGGACTGATAATTCACCTTCACTTGCTTTAGGGAAAAGTTGATACAGCATCTCTGCAATCAAAAGTCCTAGAACCCGATCGCCTAGAAATTCTAATCGTTCATAATTCCCTTGTTCCGAATCTTGCACACTCGCGTGTGTTAATGCTCTTTTTAATTTTTCTTCATCTTTAAAACGATGCCCCGTCAGCTTGAAAAGCTGATCAATCATGAGAGGTTTCATCGTTGTTTCCTTGCTTGATAAGCGGCAAATCATGAACCTTATTTATGAAAGAAAACAAGCGTTTCCAACGTACATCAAATGGCCAACGCCAAATCTGCCAAGCACTTGAACCGTTACTGATAGAAAAGAAAATCACGCTCGCGCGACCAATAAGATTTTCTTCTGGAACATAGCCTACATCCAAACGACTATCATCTGAATTGTCACGGTTATCCCCCATCATAAAATAATGTCCCTGAGGAACTTCAAAAACTTTTGTATCATCAACTTTTGGAATAAAAGCTAAATCAAGCGTATCGTAGCGAACACCATTGGGCAATGTCTCACGATAAACCTCAACAGGATAATTCACTTCCGTTATATCAGAATTATCAATCTCTCCCATAAAGTGACGTGAAACAGCCTTATCATTAATATAAAGGACGCTTTGACGAACTTGTATACGATCACCCGGGAGCCCAATAACGCGTTTTATATAATCGATCTTTGGATTACTTGGTAAACGAAAAACGACTACATCTCCCCGTTTAGGTTGGGATGCCCAAATACGTCCAGAAAAAAGAGGAGGAGAAAAGGGGATTGAAAAATGAGAATACCCATATGCATACTTAGAAACAAAGAGATAATCCCCCACAAGCAAAGTAGGACGCATGGAACCGGAGGGAATACTAAAAGGCTGGAAAAAAAGTGTTCGAATAAACGCTGCTAAAAGCAGAGCCTGTATTAAAACAGAAATTAATTCAAAAATCCCACCTTTTTTTTCTTTTTTATGCACTTTATCTTTTTGGACCATCACCAACTGCCTTCCCATCACAAATATAACTTTTTTTCATCATAATATTCAAATAACAAAAGCACAATCTCTCACGCCATCTATCCACGTGGAAGTGCTTCAATAATAACAAATGCCTGCGCCCAAGGAAAATCATCTGTGATGCTGAGATGAATAACTGCATCATGATGAGGAGGTAATAATTTTTGAAGTTGCACTTGCGCACGATTTGTTAATTGCATGATTGGTTTTCCAGAAGATAAATTAACCACTCCCATGTCTTTCCAATTGATACCATAAGCGATTCCCGTCCCTAAGGCTTTAGCACATGCTTCTTTAGCCGCAAATCTTTTTGCATAAGAAGAAGATTTCTTTTTGAGATTTTCAGACCTATTCCTTTCAATATCCGTAAAAATACGCTGGATAAACCGCTCGCCATAACGAACCAACATTCTCTCAATGCGTCGTATATCAACCAAATCATTTCCAAGACCAACAATCATAAAATATTATCCGATCTTTCTTACAATGAACGCTTCTTTAAACGCCTTTTTTTATAATCTTTTGATATCGCTTTTGTTTAAAACGAACCGTTGCTCTATAAACACCTATATAAGATAAACCACCAAAAACAACACCTAAAAGAGTTCCACCTAAAATCATAGGACTCATAATTGTGTTCCATGCACCTTTAAAAAGGAGAGAGAGATTTGACACCGTCAAACCGTTAAACAGAGCGCGAATTTGAGAAAGAGAGATCTCATTGACATCGCTAAAGAGCGATAAACAAAAATACCCTACTTTATAATCAGCCATGACAATCAATAAAAATGTAAGTGGATTAGAAAAAACCGTCCCAATAATTGCAGCTGCAAAGTTTGCACGCAAAATCCAAGAAAAAAATATTGCCAAGATAATATGCACACCAAAAACAGGAGAACAAGCTAAAAAAATGCCAATAGCAAACCCTAATGCAACCTCGTGCGGTGTTGCTGATATACGCAAAATACGTTTATAGATGTAAGAAAATGAGCGGGAAAATGAACGACGCGGCCATAACCAAAGTCGAATACGCGTTACAAAATCTACTGGTTCTCGACGACGAAAAAGCATTTGACTCTCAATATACATCCTTTGATGACAAAATAATCTATATCATCCAAATTAATCTTTTTAAGTTTTTGCATAAAAAAAAATAGAAAGACAATTAAATATTTCGACTAAATATTTCGACTTCCTGGTTTAATTGCTGGAAGAGCAGAAAGATCTGCAGGAAGTGCATCACTCGCATAAGAAGCTATCTCGTATTCAGCTAGCGCAATCAACGGAACACCAACATCAACCTTACCGCCAGAGCGATCAAGGATACAGGCACTTGCCAAGACCTCTGCTCCTGCTGCTGTCAACGCCTCAATGGTCTCACGAATCGAAAGACCCGTTGTCACAATATCTTCAACAATAACAACCCGCGCACCCTTTTTGATTTCAAAACGACGCAATTCAAAGACGCCATCGACACGCTCTACCCAAAGAGAAGGAACACCAAGGTGACGTGAAGTTTCATATGAAGGAATAAGACCGCCAATTGCGGGACCAACAACATAATCAATTTGTTCTTCAATAGATTCTTTGATTTTTTCAGCCAATCCACGACAGAGCTTTTCCGTCAAGTCAGCATGCATAAAAACTTTTGCCTTTTGCATATAAGTTGCACTATGGCGCCCCGATGTTAAAATAAAATGCCCTTCTAGAATAGCATCTGCTTGTTTAAAAATATCAATGACATCTTGTGTATTCATTGCAAAATCTTCCCTATTATCCATGAACCCGTCGTACTGTACTAACTGAATCTGCCTTTTTTAACTGAGAAAAGATACGATTCAAATGTTTTAAATCCCAAACTTCTAGATCAATCATCATTTCTGTAAAATCTGGTGCTGTACGGATAAAAGATAAATTTTGGATATTGGCATCGTTAGCAGAAATTATTTGCGCAATTTCAGCTAAAGAACCAGGACTATTGACAACCAAAATATTCATCCTTGCAGGAAAACGTTCATTCATTTGGGCATCAATATCCCAGCGGACATCAATCCATCGTTCTGGCTGATCATCATAGGCCATCAAAGCCGAAGACTGGATTGGATAAATAACGATCCCTGCACCTGGTTGCATAATGCCAACAATCCGATCTCCAGGTACAGCCCCTTCCGGTGAAAAACGCACAGGTATATCTCCACTGGTTCCTCGAATAGGTAAGGCTTTAGATTGATGATCCTCTATCATTGCATCTTTTTCATTTTCTGGAACCTTAAAAATCATCCCTTGAGCATTTTCAATATTAAACCACCCTTCTTCCCCAGGCTTAAAAGATGATTTTTGCACTACACGCTCTTGATAATCAGGATAAACCGCTTTAATCACATCAGCGGAAAACAACTCTCCACGCCCAACAGCAGCCAAGACATCTTCTACATCTTTACGTGCCAAACGTGGCAAAACTTTCTTTAAAACATCTTTTGAAAATTGTTTTCCCATATATTCAAACGAACGCTCAAGAATACGATATCCTAAGCCTGAATATTGCTTACGTACCGCTGCTCGGCTTGCGCGTCGAATAGCTGAACGTGCTTTACCTGTGACAACAAGAAATTCCCACGCAGCTGGCGGAATTTGAGCGTGTGAACGGATAATATCAACTTCGTCACCATTTTTTAATTTAGTCATTAAAGGCATAATACGACCATTGATTTTTACACCCACACAAGAATCGCCGATGTCTGTATGGACAGCATAAGCAAAATCGATAGGTGTCGCGCCTTTAGGAAAAGCAATTAACCGACCTTTTGGCGTAAAACAAAAAACTTGGTCTTGAAAAAGCTCAAGTTTTGTATGTTCTAAAAATTCTTCCGGATTATCTCCATCAGATAAAGATTGTATCGTTTGGCGCAACCATGCATAGGCATTCGTTTCGCTTGATAATTTCGAAGTCGAATAATTGGAACCGTGCTCTTTATATATGGAATGAGCTGCAACCCCATATTCAGCAACTTCATTCATGGCAGCCGTTCTAATTTGCAATTCAACACGTTGTCTTGAAGGTCCCACAATGGTTGTATGAATAGAACGATAATCATTTTGCTTTGGTATAGAGATATAATCTTTAAAACGACCAGGAACCATCGGCCAGGTCGTATGGATGACACCAAGAGCACGATAACAATCATCCACCGTTTCAACAATCACACGAAATCCAAAAATATCCGATAACTGTTCAAAAGATAATGCTTTACTTTCCATTTTACGAAAAACGGAATAAGATTTTTTCTGACGGCTTTTAACATCTGCTTTAATACCATTTTCCAAAAAAAGTTTTGTCAATTCATTTTCAATTGTGAAAAGCAAATCACGATTGCGCTTTGATAATTCAGAAAGTCGATTGGTAATCGTACGATGACCTTCTGGATTTAAATAAAAGAAAGAGAGGTCCTCTAATTCCTCGCGCATATCCTGCATCCCCATACGGCCCGCAAGTGGCGCATAAATATCCATTGTCTCCTCAGCAATTCGTCGGCGTTTATCATCACGCATGACACCAAGGGTACGCATATTATGAAGGCGGTCTGCAAGTTTGACTAAAAGAACACGAACATCATCAGAAATGGCAATAAGAAGTTTACGAAGATTTTCTGCCTGTACTGCTTTCTTTGATACAAGATCAAGCTTATTAAGCTTTGTAAGCCCTTCAACCAACTTCCCAATTTCAGAACCAAAAAGCTGATCAATCTCTGCCCGCGTAGCGCTTGTATCTTCAATTGTATCATGCAAAAGAGCAACAGCAATCGTTGCCTCGTCTAACCGCATATCCGTTAAAATAGCAGCAACTTCCAAAGGATGGGAAAAATAAAGATCCCCTGAAGCACGCTTTTGATGTGCATGCTTTTTCATTGCATAATCATAGGCTCTGTTTAGAAGAGCCTCATCTACGTCAGACTTGTAACGTTGAACACGCCCAACAAGCTCACGCTGACGCATCATACGAGCATATCCTTTATCTTTTCACACCTCTACCCCTTATTGAACACGCCTTATCAATAAAGGACAAAAAAAACAACTGCTCCTTATATGATAAGGTATCTTCACCCCTGTAATATCAACCGTAGTAATTAATAATCGTCACTTTTTTCTGGAACAACCAAACCTTCAATCCCC
Organism: Bartonella saheliensis; assembly: GCF_902162175.1. Lineage (NCBI taxonomy): Bacteria > Pseudomonadati > Pseudomonadota > Alphaproteobacteria > Hyphomicrobiales > Bartonellaceae > Bartonella > Bartonella saheliensis. Next base: position 52,880 of record NZ_LR607196.1, on the reverse strand, counting down.
GCTAAAAGCTCTTCTTCGGACATTTGATCAAATGAAGCTCCTTCTTCTTGCGATGATGTATTAAAAACACTTTCAGCTTCACTTGAATGGGTAATGAACTCACTTGCCATTTCTGGTTCATCTACTTCCACATGCTTTTGCAGAGAATGAATAAGATCTTCTTTTAAATCAGCTGGCGACAATGTTTCTTCTGCTATTTCACGCAAAGCAACAACTGGGTTTTTATCATTATCCCGATCAACTGTAATCTGCGCACCTTGTGAAATCTGACGCGCCCGATGACCTGCTAAAAGTACCAATTCAAAGCGGTTATCAACTTTATCAATACAATCTTCTACCGTTACACGGGCCATTTATGCCTCTTTCTCAAATAAAAATTTAATAGCGGATATGAGGAGTATATACAATAGTCAAAATAAAACACAAGAAAAACAATATAAACTTTTATATTTTTTGCTTAAAGAACTTATTTGAGCAAACTCTTGGTAACTTTATAGAAAAATGTATATTCTTTTCACGCTCGTTATCAAAGCTGCGCTTCAAACAATTCCAATAGATTGGATTTGAACAAAGATAAGGTGTTTCTTGACAAAATATCTCTTTGGAATCTTTATCCTCTTAAAAGAAATACAAACTCTTAAAAATCCTTTCCAATAACAAAAGCTTTATGTACATTTTTTTTATGATACTATATTTATGACAGACAGATTTTTTTCTTTAAACATCGTATATATTACACTCTTATTCACCGAATAAATGACTGAAAGATTGCTTCTTGTTACATTATCATTAGCCATAAGTTTATATTAAACGTTTTTCTAAAAAAGTTTATTGATATTCTGAATTTTTTATCAAAACATGATCCATCATACACACCATAAAAGACTCAAAATAATAAAAAACAATTGATACCTAACGCCATGAATAACCCATTAACATCGCTTTACCCAGAGCCACCCCCAAATTGCAATTTATGCCCTAGGCTCCATCAGTTTATTGCTGACTGGCGTGTGAAAGAACCAAGTTGGCATAACGCGCCAGTACGCCCTTTCTTTCCCTATAAAGGAGCAGACACAACGCGTCTTCTCATTGTTGGTCTTGCTCCCGGTTTACGCGGCGCTAATCGAACTGGGCGTCCATTTACGGGTGATTATGCTGGGCACTTACTTTACTCCACTTTAAAAAAATTCGGATTTGCCCAAGGAACCTTTGAAGAAAGAGCAGACGATAGTCTTGAACTAATTGATGCCGCAATTGTTAACTCTGTTCGTTGTGTTCCACCAGAAAATAAACCCACCGGTGCTGAAATTAACACGTGCCGCTCTTTTTTCTCGCCTCTTTTAACAAGTCTTCCTGAACTTAAAGCCGTTATTACCTTAGGTACCATTGCACACCATTCAACCATACGTGCTCTTAATGCAAAAGTTTTAGCGCATCCTTTTGGACATGGTACAATCAATAACATTGGTAGATTACGCATCTTTTCCAGCTATCACTGTTCTCGTTATAATACGAATACTGGCCGCTTGACAGACGCTATGTTTCACCAAATTTTTCAAGCAGCAAAAACATACTTAGATCAATGCTAAATCAATAAAGCATATTTAAACCAATCATCCATATCTTTTTAAAAGTCTTGCTTTTTCACGTCCCCAATCACGTTTTTTTTCTGTTTCACGCTTATCATGAAGTTTTTTCCCACGGGCTAAAGCAATCTCTAACTTAACGCGCCCACGTTCATTAAAATAAAGTTTGAGAGGAACAAGTGTCATTCCCTCACGGGATGTTGCATTAAAAAAGCGTGCCATTTCACGTTTTGAAAGCAATAATTTACGCAAACGTCGCGGTTCATGATTAAAACGATTGGCTTGCGTATATTCAGGAATATAGCTGTTTACTAACCATAATTCTCCATTTTCAAAACTGGCATAGCTTTCAGCAATATTAGCATGATTAGAACGTAAAGACTTTACTTCCGCTCCTTGAAGAACAAGACCCGCCTCAAGATTATTCAGGATTTCAAAATTAAAACGTGCTTTACGATTATCAGCAATTATTTTCCGTGCGGGCGTGTTCTTTTTTTTATTCATGGCTTTATCAATATCATTTTATGCTTTTAAAAGCCCCGCATGAATAAGGGCTGCATCAATAATCTTCTTGGTGCTCTCTGTTAATGGAACAATCGGAGAACGCACAGTTTCACCACAAAACCCCAATTTTGCAGCAGCATATTTAATCCCTGCAGGGCTAGGTTCAATAAACACAGCTCGATTGAGAGGCATGAGGCGATCATTTAATTCCCTTGCTGTTTTATAATCACCATGAAAGCAAGCAGCTTGAAGCTCTGCACAAAGTTTTGGAGCAACATTGGAGGAAACTGAAATACATCCAATACCTCCATGGGCATTAAAACCTAATGCTGTACAATCATCACCAGAAAGCTGCACAAAATCTTTGCCACATTTTTCACCTTGTTCACTCACGCGCTCAATTCTGCTCGTTGCATCCTTAACACCAATGATATTGTTAAAGTCTTGATAAAGGTCTCTCATTGTTTCCACACTCATATCGATAACAGAACGACCCGGAATGTTATAAATTATAATTGGGATAGAAACAGCTTTGGCAATGGAAGAAAAATGCTTATATAAACCGGACTGATTGGGTCTATTATAATAGGGCGTAACAACCAAAACGGCATCTGCACCAGCTTTTTGCGCGTATTGTGCAAGCTCTATAGCCTCACTTGTGCTATTTGATCCTGCTCCAGCAACAACAGGAACACGCTTTGCGACCTGCTCAACACACAATGCTATAATTCGCTTATGTTCTTCATGACTTAAAGTTGCTGATTCACCTGTCGTCCCAACAGGGCTTACACCGTTAATCCCTTGTGCGATCTGCCATTCAACAAATTCACAAAACGCTTTCTCATCAATTGCACCCTTCTGATCAAACGGTGTGATAAGCGCAGTTATAGCTCCCTTGAGCATGATAAACTCCCTATAATGTTCGCTTTTATTTTTTTAATAATCGCCTTTATAAATTTTAAATAGAGCATAATCTTGCTCTATTATTGAAGCAAGATGAATTTCAAAAAAAGCCTCCATAAAATGAAGATGTCCCTCCTTAAATTTTGAATATTTCTTTTAAATAAGCCGTCCGTATTAACGCGTTTTTCATGCTTGTGTTCTATAAACCCTTAAGTTTTTACAAAAAGCAAGGTCTCAAGGTCTTTTCTCTATGCGTGTGTTTTCTACCTCTCTTTTCGTATCAACCTCTATTGCACTTATACTGGCAATAAGAATTTTATTTTCAAGTGCCTATGCACAAACACCTCTTTTACATGGGAAAGCACCAATCCCTTCAGCACGCCCTACCGCCCTTGCCTTTAAACAAGAAGCTCAAGAACTTCTTCACCACAGACACACGACATCGCACAATACTGCGACATTCAAACAACTAAAAGCTGGATTAGATGCTCTTGCAAACAATAATATTGCAAAAACAATAAGTCTTCGTAATTCACTGGAAAAACACAGTCTTGATCGTTATATTTTGACATGGGCGCTGGGGCTATCAAACCAAGATAATATACCAAGTTCTGAAATATATAATGCCATCAACATGCTAAAAGGATGGCCCGGTATAGAAACGATGCAACGCAATGCTGAACGTGCTTTTCTTAACGAAACAAATGTCACACGTGCTATCATCCAAAAGTTTTCGCATCATCCCCCTCTTACCGCACAAGGTATGGCTCTCTTTGCTAAAGCACTTATCGCAATGGGACAAATTACCCATGCCCAACATGTTATTGCACCATGGTGGCATAAAACACCGCTTAATGCAAAAGAAGAAGTATTTGTTCTTAAAAATGCAGCTGCAGCCTTAAAACCTATAGATCATTTAAAACGCATGCAGTTTATGCTGTATGCACATCGTTTTGATTCAGCGGCACGCGTTGCAAAATTAGCCCATGCTCAATCTCTTTTTGATGCTTTTGTAGCTGTTGAAAAAAATGATCCTAGAGCGACACAAAAATTACGCGCTGTCGAGAGAACATGGAAAAAAGATCCTCTCTTTCAGTTTGCTCGAATGCGCCATCTTCGGCGAACAGAGCAATATGATGCCGCAGCAACACTCATGATGAAAACATCCAAAGATGCCTTCCATCTTATGAACCCTCATTCATTGTGGAAAGAACAACGCGCCCTTTCTCGCGAAATGCTCGATTTAAACAAGCCCCAAATGGCTTATCAACTCGTTGCAATGCACACTGGCTTGACATCTGCATTAGCCGTCGATGCTGAGTTTCATGCAGGATGGTACGCACTACGGTTTCTTCATAACCCTAAATTAGCAATGCAGCACTTTTCACGCATTCCTCAACTTTCTTCTTTACCTTTTTCTGCATCACGTGGATATTACTGGATGGGACGAACAGCAGAAACGCTAAGAGAACATAAAAATGCCCAGCATTACTTTCATCGCGCGGCTCATTTTGGCACAACTTATTATGGCCAATTAGCCGCTGCACGACTCAATCAAAAAAAGCTTCACATTTCCTTTCCTAAACCAACAACCGCTGAGCGACAACATTTTAGTGCACGAAAAACCATAAAAGCAATTCAACGTCTTGAAGAAGCAGGTTATGCTGATTTTGCTAAAGTTTTTTATAGAGAGCTTGGAAAAAAAATAGAAAGCCCCGGTGAATTGGCTCTTCTGGCTGTTATGGCTGAAAAAAATGGTGACTATTATACCAGCCTAAAAATCGGAAAAATGGCTGTTTTTCAAGGGAAAAATGTCGGAGCGCTTTCTCACCCTCTGGGTGCTATACCAGCTTCTGCACATATTTCTGTAGAAGAAAAATCACTTATTTATGCCATTGCACGCCAAGAAAGCGAATTTAATCCAACAGCCATATCAAAAGCAGGTGCACAAGGTATACTCCAATTGCTTCCTACAACAGCAAAAGAACTCGCAAAAAAATACTCAATCGCATGGTCTCATAAAAAATTCAGCAGTGATACTCACTATAATGTGACATTAGGATCCCATTTTCTCAACGAGCAATTAGAACGTTTTAATGGATCCTATATCCTAACGCTTATTGGCTATAATGCAGGCCCCCGTCGAGTTAATGAATGGATAAAACGTTATGGCGATCCTCGAGGAAAATCTCTTGATAACATCGTTGATTGGATTGAGCGCATTCCTTATACAGAAACACGGAATTACGTGATGCGCGTTATGGAAAATTACGGCGTCTACAAAGCGAGACTCACTGGAAAAATAGATATAAAAACCGACCTGCTGTCTGGTCGATGGAAATAATATGCCTTAATCTTCCCAAATACTTGTGCATTCTTAAGGGGGGTATTTCTTTTTAAAAGAGTATCGATATACGGACTCACTCTTAACGTGTAAGAAAATAGATTTTAATCAATTCAGTATCAATAGATCTGAAATAAGAAAATCCTATACTATCCTGGGCTTTCATTCCCAATATAAAATAATGAATGATCATTATAAATCATCATGTTGTGCAAATAGTTCATTTCTTCTCAAAACATACACGATAATATTATAGAGATTATCAATATAAGAAGAGTGAAACGAATAGTGTATCCTTTTATTGTTTCTTATTCATCAACATTCAAATCTTGTACAATAACATGTTTTTTCTGATTACAATATTTCTATACCCCATAGGGATGCGCCATTACTATAGTTGTCTGGGTCATCTCTGGAAGCAAAAAGATAGACTCATTGAGTAAAACAACCTTAAAGATAAAAAAATATCCTCCTGCACCTTCCCTTTTCATTCAGTTTTACAACTTTTAAATATATTAATATCTTTTAGGAATGAAGCTAAAACTTTGCCTTTTATTCTTCTCATCTTTATATATAAGCCCATATCCTTCGCACAAAACAGAGTATTTAGCCCCAATAGTATGTATTTTTTATACCTATTTTTATTTTAAAAAGGTACTTTTAATGCTTTTAAGTTTATTTCATAACGATAAACATGAAAAGTACTTATGAAAAACCTCTCTCTAATGGTATAGTGATTAGATATATTGCTTTTAATGAGATAAGAGCGATAGGCTTATCATCCCCTAATACCCAATATTGCAGCAGCGTTTTTATTTAGAGCATTCATAAGAAATATGTTTACTCCTAAAACTTTTTATCCATATTCTCCTTTGTGACGTTTTTAAACGAATGATTTTGATTGATTCAACGTCAAAAAGATCTAGAAAAAACTATATTTCACTCACATTATAAAATGATGGGTAATCATTCTAAATCAATATATTATCTAAACAGAAACCTTCATAAAAATCAGCTAAATATCAAGGATACTCTAATCGTTTTATTTACTTTTGATGGTGGGGGGGGAGGAAAAGAACCGACACGTTGAAGGGCTGCCATAGCCAATCGATCAAGTTCCGGATCTCCAGCAGAAACGACGATACGGCTAGAAAAAATACTCCCCCGCTCATGGACTCTAAACTCTAACTTCACCGTTCCTTTTGCCCGACTGGTACGTTGTCCTACAACATAATTTTTTTGCTTTTCTAATTGCGACTGTACCTTTGCTAGCCACTCCATTAACACCATATCTTCAAGCCCTGCTGTACTGCCGCTCTGTCTAGCAGTAAGTGAACGCGCAGTCTTCATAAGGGATTGCTTGATAACTGTTTTTGGTCTCGGTTTTTTTTCCAATATTTTATCTTCTACTTTGTGAGGAGGAGATTCTTCCAAAGACTTCTCTGTAAAATCATCTTTTTCTACAATCTGCTGCGGCTCTTCCGGTTGAATTTCATCCACCGTCTCCGATATCTCTGGCTCTTGCTCAGCAAGATCTGGTTGTAATAATTCTGGTTTCGCACTCACATTTGATAAATCTGTATCATGATCTGGATTCGACGAATCTATATCAGCATCCAGATAGATACTCTCTTGGGTAAGAGTTAGCATAACTGTTGAAGAAAGCGTGCCGTCACTGACACCAGTCTTTCGAAAATAAAACTGTGCGCCCAATACTACATGTAAAGAAAGGGCGCCAACAAATGCACCAATCCAAAGAGCTGATAACTGCCTCGTATTTGCAAAGTTCATCGTTTCTTCCGCCGCTATTCTAAGTGCAATATTTGATATTTCATTTCATTAAAACAAGCTATTTTGAAATTGCAACTTTTTTCTTGACTGATTTTATCATGTTTAATATGGTTTCTCTGTGATTTTATATTGTTAAATCATTCCTGCTTGGTTGGCTAACTTTTGATAGGGTTAAGTCAAGCGTTTTTATGTAAAATTTCAAGCTTAGAGAGGGGATGTTTTTTAAAAAGGTTATAATGTGTTATGCGAATAAGACGAGAAAATATCCATAAGAGCTGTGTGATTTTAGGTGCGTTGTCGGTTTGTATACCTTCATGTGTTTTTGCACAAAACAGCGATAAGAATGTTGTGACTGAGCTCAAACCAATCCTTATTAAAGGAAAAAAAATAGAAGATGCTTCAAATTCAATAACCATTCTAACTAATCGTAACACCAATGAGAATATTGATGAAAAACAAATAACTGATGTGTATGACGTGAGTCGTCTTAATCCTTCCGTCTCCTATAATTCAGAAAATAATAGTTTTGTTGTTCGCGGATTAGATGCAAACCGTGTTCTTATGACAATAGATGGTATTTCTCTTCCATGGTTTAATGATATATTCCGTGGTGGCGGTGGAAATACAACTTTTGATTTCAATGCTCTTTCTACCTTTGATACTATTCAAGGATCAGATTCTAGTCTTCATGGTTCTGGTGCTCTAGGAGGAATGATTGCATTGCGTACCCTTAATCCTGAAGATCTTATCGTGGAAGGAAAAAAATGGGGAAGCCTTATAAAAGGTGGTTATAATTCTGTTGATAACAGCTGGCGCATCGATCAAGCGTTTGCTGTGCGTAATTACCAAACATTTTTGCTTTTCCAAGGGTCTTATGTAGAAGGTCATGAGCGTAAAAATATGGGAACAGTGGAAGGATATGGAGAACGCACGCGTAAAAATCCTTCTCACTTTGACAAAAATAATTTGCTTTTTAAAATTCATCAATATTTAAGTGATAACCATCGGCTTGGTTTTACTGCAGAGCGTTTTGGTCATAATAGTAACACACATGCATTAAATTCATCTAAAAGATATGCTCCAGGTTCCGTTTATGAGCGGGATGATAAGCTTCGTGAGCGTTTTTCTCTTTCTTATGATTATAATGGTAGTGGCGACTCACTTCTTGATGCGTTTAGTGGAAAGCTTTATTGGCAAAGACAATCAAGTCGTTACGTTATGAGTGGCGTTCGTGTTTCAGCCCCCAAAGGGGATTATTTAAGAGATAATTTTTTGCGTAATATCAATTATGGTTTCAATGCTGATGCACTTAAAAAAGTCGATTTTAGCACTGTAAGTCATACATTAAAGTTTGCAACAAATGTCTCGTCATCTAAATTTCATCACTATTTATTCGGTAAAGATAATTGTCATATAAAAGAATACGCCCGAGGATGTCTTTTTGTTCCTGCTAATCGCTCTGATTCACCAGACACAAATGGTTACAATTTAGGTTTTGTTTTTGAAGATGAAATTGGGTTAGGTGATGATCGTTTTCGTGTAACACCGGGAGGGCGGTATGATTGGTACAAATATGTTCCTCAGAAAACATCTTCTTATGAGAAAGCTCTGATTTCTGATAAATTTCCTCCAGAAAGAAGTGGATCACGCTTTTCTCCTAAATTACGCATGGAGTGGGATGTTCGTAATCAGGTAACGCTCTATGCTCAGTGGGCACAAGCTTTTCGTGCACCACGTATTTCAGAGCTTTACGTCTCTTATATCAAGCCTGGTGCTTATTACGTGAAAGGAAATCCTGATCTTCAACCAGAAACAAGCAATGGGTATGATGTGGGGTTACGTTATGGAAGTACAGGTTTTGGTGGTTCCTTCAATGCCTTTATCAACCAATATAAGAATTTCATAGATACCGAGGATAAAGGTCCATCAGAAGAATTCAGATTCGCGCGTCGGCATTACATGAATCGTTCCCGCGTGCAAATTTTTGGTGTTGAAACAAAAGCGCATTTAGTTCTTAAAAATGGTTTTCATAGTAATGTAGCTCTTGCTTATTTACAAGGAAAGGATCTTGATAAAAAGGAATATCTTAATTCAATCCCTCCTTTAAAAGCCGTTATCGGATTAGGATATGCAAAAGAGGTTTGGGGAAGCGATATTATTCTTACTTTGGCAGCCAAACGTGACAAAGTAGCTAAAGAATCTGATTACCAAAAAAATCCAGGATACCATGTTGTTGATATGACAGGGTGGTGGAAACCATTTGGTGAAACAGGACCTGTCTTAAGAGCCGGTGTTTATAATCTTTTCAATACAAAATATTGGAGTGAATCAGAAATTCCTTCAAGTGGAAGCTCAACACCGAAGGATTATTATAGCCAACCTGGTCGTAACTTTAAGGTGTCGTTCGTACAAAAATTTTAGTCACTTCTGTTAACGATTAGATCAAAAGTCGTATCGATAAAAGGATTAGTTATTGTGTTTCTATTTTTAATATCTTTAAAATTACAAAGATTTGGTAGAAAATCCCTAATTCTTTCCGTTTTATCGTTTTTTGATTGTTCAGCTGTTGGCGGTAAAGCATCGTTTTGTGATAGATTGAACGCCTAAAAGAATTTAGTCTATCGCCTTGGAGTTGTAAAATTTGAAAGTTAGTTTTTGAGTTAAATAACATAAAGGTAAAGTACATGGCGTATACAGCTGAAATGATTCTTCGTTTGCGTGAAGAAAAAAAAGAAATGCGAAACCGCGATTTTGCGGTTTCGATTGGTATATCCGAAGCGGAACTTATTGCGGCTTACTGTACTATTGGAAAAGCAAAAAGGCTACAAACTGATGTTGCTACTCTCTTGGAAAGTGCACCGCGACTTGGAAAAGTCATGGTCTTAACACGCAATGAATATGCCGTTCACGAAATAACAGGATGCTTTGAAAAGATTATTCAAAATCAACATATTCCTATTACACTGGGTGAAATTGATTTGCGTATTTTTGCAAAACAATGGAAGTTCGGTTTTGAATATGATGTCATTATCCTTGGAAAGCCTGCAAAAAGTCTGCAATTCTTTGATGAGCATGGCGTTGCTATTTTAAAAATCTATTCTAAAGATATGACCAACATGGAGGAGTGGAATAGACTTGTTGAAAATCTCCTTCTTGAAGATCAGTCTTCTGTTCTTGACATTCTTCCTGTTTCTCTTCCAGTTCAGTGTGACATAACAGAATTGGATATTGAGAATTTTCGGGATCGTTGGCGTAAAATGACAGATGTACACCAACTTCATAAAATTATTTCCGAATTTAAAATTAATCGGCATCATGCTGTAAAATATGCTGGCAATGAATTTGCCGATGAATTACAGGCAGATGCTGTTGAAATAATGCTGAACCAAGTCGCAGAACAAGAACTGCCTATTATGTGTTTTGTTGGGAATAAAGGGTGTATTCAAATTTTTAGTGGAACTGTAAAAAATATTAAGCAAATGGGGCCTTGGCTTAATGTTCTTGATCCAGGATTTGACCTTCATTTACTTACGTCTGGGATTGCTCGTGTATGGCATGTTCGCAAACCTACTCGTGATGGTTATATCAGTTCACTTGAAGTTTTCGATAAAAATGATGGGATGATTGTTCAATTTTTTGGCTTGCGTAAAGAAGGTCAAAAAGAGCGTGAGGATTGGCGTGCTTTATTGAAGTCTCTTCCTCCCTATCAAGAATTAGTCGTCGCTTAGAAAGATAAAATATGCTTATACTTCTTTTGCGTAGACATTTCAGTTTTTTTCTTCTTTTTCTATTGCTTTCTTTTAACTTTTTTTCTCAACGGGTCATTGCTGAACCTACCACACATTTTTCTGAAAATGCGCGGATTGTTTCCATTGGCGGTTCTCTGACGGAAATTGTTTATGCATTAGGCGCACAAGATCGACTTGTTGCCCGTGATAGTACAAGTGTTTATCCAAAAGAAGCCCTCAAACTTCCTGTGCTTGGCTACATGCGCGCTCTTTCACCTGAAGGTGTTCTATCTCTTGCTCCAGAAGGAATCTTGCTCGTTGAAGGAAGTGGGCCTCCTTCAACAATTGAAATTCTCAAAAAGACATCAATCCCTATCGTGATCATACCAGAAAACTATTCTCGAGAAAGTGTCATAGAAAAAATTCGCCTTGTTGGAAAAGCCATCCAGCGTGAAGAGCAAGCCGCAGCATTAATTCAAAAGGTAAGCCGTGATTTTGTAGACAACGATGCTCTTTTGGCAAGAGTAACGAAACCAAAGCGTGTCCTTTTTATTTTATCCGTACAAAATGGGCGCGTTATGGCATCTGGAACAAATACAGCAGCTGATGGTATCATAAAACTTTCAGGGGCTATCAATGCCATTACTGATTATAAAGGGTATAAACTTCTCAATAACGAAGCGTTACTAAAAGCAGATCCTGATGCTATTTTACTTATAACACATAGTGGGAAATCTATTAATCTTGAAAAACTTTTAGCTATACCAGCCATTCAAGCAACAACTGCCGCCAAAAATCATGCTATTAAACAAATGGATGCTATGTATCTTTTAGGATTTGGTCCACGCACTGCAAATGCATCAAGAGAACTTATTCATATGCTTTATGGTGCAAACCAAAACGATAAAAACGGCCAAAACGATAAAAACGAATAAAATTGGTAGAGAAACCATCCATGGTTTATGCATCTAAAATAGAAAAAAACAAAAGAATAAAGCGCGAAAATTTAAGAAAAATACTCTTATTCGCTCTTATAATATTCCTCATCTTTAGCATTTTAAGCGGACTTTTAAATGGCGCTTCAAATACCTCACTCTTTGATTTTCTTTATAACCTGTTTACGCAAGAATTTTCTGTCAGTCGTAACACACGTGATTATCTCATATTTATTGATATAAGGCTTCCTCGCGTTATCTTAGGGCTATTGATTGGAGCAGCTTTGGCTGTCTCAGGGGTTCTGATGCAAGGACTTTTCCGTAATCCTCTTGCTGATCCTGGAATTGTGGGTGTATCAGCAGGAGCCGGTCTTGGTGCTGTTTTAGCCATTGTTGTAGGTTTTGCCATTCCTATTTCATTTGCACCTTTTCTAGAACCGTATAAAGTTATCATAGGCGCTTTTTTAGGTGGGCTTTTATCAACGATTATCCTCTATATAATAGCTACGCATCATAGCTTTACCTCTATTGCAACCATGTTGCTTGCCGGTATTGCCCTTGGGGCTTTAAGCAGTGCCGTTGTTGGAACGTTGATTTTTATCGCAAATGACCAACAATTACGCGATATTACTTTTTGGAGTCTTGGCTCTCTTGCGGGTGCAACATGGTTGAAAGTATGGCTTGTTCTCCCTTTCATCTTTGCTGGTCTTCTTTTTTCCCCCTTTTTATCACGAGCACTGAATGCTCTTGCACTTGGTGAAGCCGTTGCTGGTCATATTGGCTTCCCAGTGCAACGTGTTAAAAATATTGCGATTCCCCTTGTTGCTCTTATGTGTGGAAGTGCTGTTGCTGTCAGTGGTGGTATTGGTTTTATTGGGATTATTGTTCCTCATATTTTACGTCAGCTTATTGGTCCTGATCACCGTTATCTTATTCCTTATTCTGCTCTCTTGGGAGCAGCATTACTTATTTTTGCTGATACGTTTGCACGCTTAATTGTTGCTCCCGCAGAATTGCCAATTGGAATTGTAACAGCACTTTTTGGGGCTCCCTTCTTCCTGTGGATCCTTATATGCAAACGAGGAACAGACTTTTCATGATTGAGGCAAAAAACATTTGTGTTCAGCGCGGAAAGAAACAGATTCTTAACCACGTTAATCTTCAAGCTAAAAGTGGTGCTTTTACTATCATTATCGGTCCCAACGGATCAGGAAAAAGTACTTTTGTCAAAGCATTAAGTGGGGAAATTCCTTACAGTGGAAAAATAACCTTAAATGGTTATGATGTACGCCAAACAAAGACTTATGAAATGGCAAAAATGCGAGCCGTTTTACCACAATCAACAACGCTCGTATTTCCATTCTTAGTTCATGAAGTTGTGGGTCTTGGCCTTTCTGTAAACCAAATTACCATTGCCAAAGCCGAATTGCAAAATCTGATCCAAGAAGCTTTAGAGCGCGTTGACCTTTCTGATTACGGTAACCTGTATTACCACCAATTATCAGGTGGAGAACAAGCGCGCGTACAACTTGCGCGTGTTCTTTGTCAAATATGGAAACCCATTTATAATGGAATTCCTCGTTGGATGATATTAGATGAACCTATTGCTAGCCTCGATATTCAACATCAAATTATCGTTATGGACATTGCAAAACAATTTGCCCATTCTGGTGGTGGCGTTCTTGCTGTTCTTCATGATCTCAATCTCGCAGCACATTATGCAGATAACATGATCTTGCTCAAGGAGGGCGAAATTTATTGCGAAGGAAATGCCTCTGCTGTTTTGACAACACAAAATCTCCGCAATGTTTATCATTGTTCCTTAAACGTTTCTGAATTACCTAAAGAAGATATCCCATTTATACTCCCTCAAACGGCATCCTCCTGTGAAGTTAGATCTCAAAGCTATCGTCTTCAATCTAAAAATTAAAATCCGTGAGAAAAATAAAGCACGCAAATATCCAAGAGTCTGTTTATTTTTAAATGAACTCTTTTCTCTCAATCCATAAAAAATTTATTTGTGGTTTTAGTGGCATTATTCTTTTCATAACGCATGTACTTTAGCTGTTTTTATCGATAGATAAACATTGATTTATAATGATCATTTACTTCCCCTCTATAGCCAATAAGAAGATCAAATATGATCATATTTTTCACTTTTCTTCCTCTATTTAAAAAATTGTTTTTTGACTCTCTCAAGTATCCTATAAACTGTATAGAGGTTTCCTCTTTAAATATATAAAAAATAACGCGGAATTACTCCGCGTTAACAAAATTATCAAATGTATATAGATTCTGTATTTCCCAATCATACTCATGATTTTATAGCATAGACAACTGTTGTATTAACAGGGCGCGTTTCAGCCTCACCCGTATGGGCAAGCGTTACCTTGTGTGTATGTGCACCAGCAGAATCCGTTGTCCCTTGCAAGGTAGCATTATAGGTATAATAATTCGGTAATCTCCCAATATTACCCGTTGGCCATCCAACGCCTTTATACTGAAAATTGTGTGTATGCTTACCTGATTCTTCAATGGTTCCAATATGTGTATGTGATTTTATGCTATCTTGTTGTTTATCAGCAAATTTTCTATTATCATCTAAACCCCGACCATCATCAAAACCCCGTAAAAACATGCCTCTAAAATCAGGAACTTTAAAAGTTGTATCACTGTCTTTTCCCCATTGATCACCTATTGCCTTGAATAACTGCGGATAATCTTTACGCTTATAGGTCTTACCATCACATAAAAGCCAACCGGTTGGTATTTCTTGCATAGCAAATGTCGCAATAAATCCAGTAGGAAAAATTTCTATCTTTGGTGGTGTAGGATTTAATAAATACCAACCATCTCGATCTTCCGTTGAAATATTGCCATTATATACCATTTCATAAATACCGTTTGTTTGTAGCTCTCCCCCTTCTAACGATATAACACCTGTATGCGTCGCTTTATAAATAGGCTTTTCTTCCATGCTATTAACTTTTATTGTCGTCTTGCCAACATTCACGCCATGAGACTTAAAACGTATGATGATATCATTGTTATATTTCTTTATCGGTGAAACTGTCTTTAAGGTAATTAATGTTGTTTTATCTTCCGCATTGATCATAAAGCCTGAATCAATAGATCCACCATTATCTGTAAGATATTCACGCACGCGCTGCATCATCGCCCGCGCACTATCATTGACAGAACTAGGCGGCTGACCTTCTGACCAATTAATAATATTATCTGAATGAGCATTTTCATCAGCTTTTAGCGACCAATCGTAAATATTCGACATTATAAATCCCCCATTATTTTCATCGTTTTTCTAATAATTTCTCGTTCTGTGATCTAAAATATGTCCGCCGCATTGGTATATCATAACCACTGCACCATCCATATTTTACGCATTTTTTCTCTCTTCACTCCTTTCAATTTAATAAGTTAATTTCATCAGATTTTTTTCATAATATCAGTCTTAATGCTTCCATTTCTAATCCGTAATGTAGCACCTCATCTGATGTTATTGGGTATCTTATTTGGGCTATCGTGATATAATTGTATTTTAAAATCTTGGATCTTGTTGCAAAGTTTTACAAATACCGTTCAAATTTTTTCTTATGGTTTCATATAACCATTATCAAATGCAATAACTTATCATCTGTATAGAAAGTCGCTCATTTAAATTTTTAATGAAACATTTTATTTGTTCAATGTATCAAATCTCTCTTTTGATTATCATTTGTATTTTAAAAATTTAAAAGTTAGCTTCACATTCTTTGCATACCTCATTATGTTTTTATTGATATGAGGGTGTTTTATTCTATTTCATTCAATTTATTTCTGAGTTTGTATTCCAAGATCAATACTAATGTTTTTTGAACAGACTTCTGTTCAACCTCAATGCATCATAAAGAATATATTTAATATGATAATTTCTTCTCTTCAGTAAACTGAAATACTAAAGAAAGATCATAAGCCTTCCTCAAGTCCGAAGGTTGTATCCGATCCAGATATTAAGAAAACACCCCACCCCTTAAGCCTTTACGAACAAATCTCACGTCTTTTTAAATCAACGCTCTACAACCAAACCCGCTCTCACTTAAAATAGCTCCCTCTATGTATATATTTTATTATAGGTATATTTTTTTTGCAAGAACAATAAATCCTTCTAAACATAATCGCGCAATTTTTGGTGTTCTCCTTAATTGATTACGATATCAAAGTAAGCACTCTTGTAAACTATTTTGTTAACTCATCTGCCTCATCAATCCAGATAAAAAGTTCAATCGATTTAACATTTGCTACCCCTTCCCCTCAGTTATCAAAGACAATTTCTTAATATTATAGTTTATCACTTCATAATGCCTCTTTTCATTCTTAAAAATACACCAAAATCGTTTAAAATACATCTTTGTGATTGACAATGTCCGTATTTAAGCCAATCATATCGGTGTTAACGAAAGTGTTTATATGGGGGAGTGCAGATATTATTTAGATATTGCATTAATCTTTTCAAAATAAATTTTCTTAAGCTTTATTGGAGATCACTTACTATAAAATGTTAGAAGCACTTCTTCATTCAAAAGTATGTAATTGATCATTTGAATATATCCCCATACCACCTTAGTTTTTGAACTCTGTGTTTAAAAGGAAAAAATTTGTGCCCAAAAATATTCCATCAATCAGTTGTAGCCCCTTTCCCGCCTCACGCAAAATTTATCAACAGAGTCCTCTTTTTTCTGATGTGCGTGTCCCCTTGCGTGAAATTTCATTAACCGATGGGAGTGGTGAGAAACCTTTAAATGTTTACGATACTTCTGGCCCCTATACCGACGAAGATGCAATCATTGATCTTACAAAAGGTTTACCTGCAATTGGCTCATCTTGGCTCTCTAGGCGTGATGATACTGAACCTTATCCTGCACGTCCAATTAAACCTGAAGATAATGGATTAACGCGCTCTCCTATACCCGCCTTTGAAAAAAAACGGTCTATTTTGCGCGCAAAAAATGGCAAAGAAATTACACAAATGGCATATGCGCGTGCAGGCATTATTACAGAAGAAATGGAATATGTCGCTATACGAGAAAATGAAGGGCTCTCAATAAAAGATCAACAACAAGTGCAACCCAATCCATTGGGTGGAGAAATACCAGAAATTTATACTGCGGAATTCGTTCGGAATGAAATTGCCTGTGGGCGTGCTATTATTCCTCAAAATATCAATCATCCAGAATGCGAACCAATGATTATTGGGCGCAATTTTCGTGTTAAAATTAATGCCAATATTGGCAATTCAGCCGTAACATCTTCAATGGCAGAAGAAGTTGATAAAATGGTTTGGGCTATTCGTTGGGGCGCAGATACAGTGATGGATCTCTCGACGGGGCGAAATATTCACAATATCCGTGAGTGGATTATTCGAAATGCTCCTGTCCCCATCGGGACTGTTCCTCTTTATCAAGCACTCGAAAAAGTACAAGGTATTGCTGAAAATTTAACATGGGATATTTTTCGCGATACTCTTATAGAACAAGCAGAACAAGGGGTTGATTATTTTACGATTCATGCTGGCTTAAGATTACCATTTATTCCAATGACAATTGACCGTGTAACGGGTATCGTTTCACGGGGTGGTTCTATTATGGCAAAATGGTGTCTTCATCATCATAAAGAAAGTTTTCTTTATGAACATTTTAATGAAATTTGTGATATTGCAAGCACCTATGATATCTCTCTTTCTTTGGGAGATGGATTACGTCCTGGCTCTATTGCTGATGCTAATGATGAAGCCCAATTTGCCGAACTTAAGACTTTAGGAGAATTGACAAAAATTGCTTGGGAAAAAAATGTACAGGTTATGATTGAAGGACCAGGGCATGTTCCAATGCACAAAATTAAAGAAAATATGGAACAGCAACTCGATCTGTGTCATGAAGCCCCTTTTTACACTTTGGGACCTCTTACAACTGATATTGCTCCTGGTTATGACCATATTACATCCGCCATTGGTGCGGCTATGATTGGATGGTTTGGAACCGCTATGTTGTGCTATGTGACGCCTAAAGAACATTTAGGACTTCCCGATAAAAATGATGTCAAAACGGGAGTCATCACTTATAAAATTGCCGCCCATGCTGCTGATCTTGCAAAAGGTTTGCCCAAAGCACAGTTGCGCGATAATGCTCTCTCACGTGCACGATTTGACTTTAGATGGCATGATCAATTCAACCTTTCTCTTGATCCAGAAACGGCTTGTGCCTTTCATGATGAAACAATGCCTAAAGATGCGCATAAATTGGTGCATTTTTGTTCTATGTGTGGACCCAAATTCTGTTCTATGCGTATTTCTCATGATATTCGTGATGCTGCATCACTCCAAAAGACAAAAGGTGAAGGCATGGTCGCTATGGCTGAAAAATATCAAGAAAGTGGTGACCTTTATGTCGAAGCCCCTCAAAAAAAGAGAGTCAACAGTTGAAGAATATTCTTATCAAAGGTGCGGGGGTCGGTGGTTTAACCGTTGCTTTTATGTTACAACAAAAAGGCGCTCATATTACTGTATCGGCCCCTCCTCTTTCTCCTATAGGAACGGCAAGTTGGTATGCAGGAGGAATGCTCGCGCCTTACTGTGAAAGAGAAAATACTGAACAGATCGTTGAAGATCTTGGTGTACAAGCCATACAATGGTGGCACAAAATATTTCCAGATCTTGTTATAAGAAAAGGAACTTTAGTTGTTGCACCAGCACGAGATAAGGTAGAGCTTGAACGATTTTTAGAGCGGACACATCATCATAGAATTATCAATAGTGAAGAAATAGCACGTCTTGAACCCGATCTTGCAGAACGTTTTAACCATGCGCTTTTTTATGAAAAAGAAGCCCATCTTGATCCTCGTAAAGCGCTCATTGCTTTAAAAGAAAACCTGATAAAAAACGGTGCATGTTTTGTTGATGTCAAAACATCTGAAATAAATTTTGATATGATCATTGATGCAACAGGAATAGCACGTTTAGGAAAAGATAAAAATATACGGGGGGTGCGTGGTGAAATGCTGCTCGTACGCTGTAGGGATATTAAACTTTCCCGCCCCATTCGTCTTCTTCATCCACGCATCCCACTTTACATTGTTCCGCGACAAGATAATATTTTTATGATTGGCGCAACGATGATTGAAAGTGACTTTGACGGTGCCATCTCTGTGAGATCAATGATGGAATTGCTCAACGCAGCCTATACCTTGCATCCTGCTTTTGCTGAAGCAGAAATTGTTGAATCTGGCGTTGGAGTCCGCCCAGCTTATCCTGATAACTTCCCTTCTGTATACAAATATGGTAATCATATTTCTATAAATGGATTTTATAGACATGGTTTTCTTTTATCTCCAGAAATGGCAAAACGCGCGGTAAAATTGGCATTGGAATAAAACATGCAAATCTTTGTTAATGGTGAACAAATTCAAACAGAAGCCACTTTTCTCAATCTCTTGCTTGTGGAATTGGGGTATGAAGGAAATTGGCTCGCAACTGCTGTTAATGCAAAAGTTGTTCCTGTGAGTGAGCGTGGACAATTTGTCTTGCATGAGGGAGATAAAATTGAAGTTTTAAGCCCAATGCAAGGAGGATAATATTTATGTTGAATCTGTATGGGCATAAATTCTCTTCTCGTCTTATGTTAGGTACAGCGCAATATCCCTCACCTGCTGTTCTTCGTGATGCTATTTATAAATCGAATACAGAAATTGTAACCGTTTCATTACGCCGCGAAAGTGCTGGTGGCAAACAAGGGGGACAATTCTGGCAATTCCTTCAAGAGCTCAATATAACAATACTTCCCAATACCGCAGGTTGTTACACTGTTAAAGAAGCTGTAACGACAGCCCATTTAGCACGAGATCTCTTTAAAACCTCTTGGATTAAACTCGAAATTATTGGGAATGCTGATACTTTACAACCAAATGTTTTTTCCCTCATCGAAGCAGCGCAAATTTTAAACAGTGAAGGTTTTCACGTTTTTGCCTATACAACCGATGATCTCATTGTTGCTGAAAAACTCTTAGATGTTGGTTGCCAAGTCATTATGCCTTGGTGTGCACCTATTGGCTCTGCCAAAGGTCCTCATAATACTGATGGACTGCGCTCTATTCGTGCTTATCTTCCTGATACCACTCTTGTGATTGATGCTGGCATTGGGCGTCCATCTCATGCTGCTGTTGCTATGGAAATGGGTTATGATGCGGTCCTTCTTAATACCGCAGTTGCTAAAGCAGGTGATCCTGTCTTGATGGCTGAAGCATTTTCTAAAGCTATCCAGGCGGGGCGTATGGGATATCAAGCAGGCATTCTCGAAGCACGCAATGTCGCCGTTCCTTCAACCCCCGTTATTGGAAAAGCAGTGTTTTCATGAAATTGGATCCATTTTACCTCATCGTTGATAATGCTGATTGGGTTGAACGCTTGGTTCCTCTCGGTGTCAAGCTCATACAACTGCGTATGAAAGACGAAGATCTTCAAACAATCCGTCAACATATCAAACGCGCAAAAAATATCTGTAATAAATGGGGAGCACAACTTATAATTAATGATTATTGGCGCATTGCCATTGATGAAAAATGCCATTTTATTCATCTTGGGCAAGAAGATCTAAGCAATGCTGATCTTGCCTCAATTCGCAAAAATGGTATAAGATTTGGTCTTAGCACCCATGATGAACATGAATTGGATATCGCTCTCTCTGTTCATCCTGACTATATTGCTCTTGGTCCTATTTATCCGACAATCTTAAAAAAAATGAAATGGCAACCTCAAGGATTAGAAAAAATCAAACAATGGAAATTGCGGATTGGTGCTTTACCTTTCGTTGGCATTGGGGGCTTAAACCCAGAACGCGCAATAGATGTTTTAAAAGCAGGAGCCAATAGTGCTGCTGTTGTCACAGACATTATCCTCCATAAAAAACCTGAAGAGCGGGTAGATCAATGGCTCAAGGTGACCCAGCCATGGCGTTAATACCTTCTGTTCTCATTGTTGCAGGCACTGATCCAACAGGAGGTGCTGGTATTGTTCGTGATATAGAAACAGCTGCATATTTTCATATCAAAGCCAACTTAGCCATTACTTGTGTCAATGTACAGGATGATCATCACGTTGCTGAAATTGTGCCCATGAATGAAAAACTTGTTGCTGCGCAAATGCGCAGTGCCCTAGAGGCTCATTCAATCAGCGCAATAAAAATTGGTATGACAGGAAATCAAGCTATTATCGCGGCAATTTGTCGTGTACTCGAAGATTATCCCCATATTCCCGTTATTCTTGATCCTGTTCTGGTTGCCTCATCGGGGGGAAAACTAACAACGGAAAAAATCACAGAAATTATGATCAATCAGCTTTTCCCATATGTTACTCTTTTAACACCAAATAGAGATGAGCTCGCTCTTCTTAGCCAAACCCCACTGGCATCTCATCATGAAGAGACAATACAACAAGCAAAAAAACTTTTGTCATTGGGCGCTCGTTCTATTTTAGTAAAAGGGGGACATGCAGAAGGACCTCTTGCAATTGATAGCTTCATCGACAAAATGGAAGTTATTAATATTTCTGCTCCACGTTTAAAAGGAACAATGCGTGGAACAGGGTGCATTCTCTCAAGTGCTATTGCAGCTCATTTAGCACTCAATGAATCTCTTATTTCAGCTGTAAAAAAAGCAAAAGCATATACCCACACAGTGTTTTTAACCCATTGTAAAAATAGTTTTTAAATAATATCAGTTTATATAAATGTAATATTTATGTATTTTTTTATGTCTATAGTATTAATTTAATAAAATATTCCTTTATAATTAAATTATATTATAAATATAATAATAAAGATTATATTTATTTAATCACTTGCATAAAAGTGAAAGTTCTTTTACTATAAAGGAATTAATTTGTTCAAAAAGCTAAAATGGCGGATCTAAGCCAATTGTACATTTAACGATATATATAATCGCAAACTTCCGCAACGATGTGCCTTTTTTATAAAAAGAAAAAATGCTATCAGCGTTTTTAGGTACGAATGAATATATTTATAAAACTTGAAGGATAATATTGTTTGATCTATAATTGTTAGATCACTAGAAAAAATAAAATGTTAAATCAAACACCGTACTCAATTTCCTATGAAGAGCTCTTAAACTTTTATAAAGAAAGTGGTGCGGATGCTGTTCTGACAGATTTACCGATTGATCGTTTTAAGCAATCTGCTTGTTCAGAGAGAAAATTAGCACCTGTTGTGAACATTTCTCATAATCAACAAACATCCCCCAAAACATCTCCAACTGTAAAATTAGATCATCATCCGCTCCATAACTTGAAGGCTATGCAAAGCGAACCTGCTGCTATAGAGAGTGCCAAGAATGCAAAGACACTTGATGAATTAAAATCTGCTCTTCTTGCATTTAATGGTTGTTCATTAAAATTAACAGCAAAAAACACCTGTTTTTCAGATGGAACAGCAGGAAGCCCTTTGATGCTCATAGGCGAAGCCCCAGGACGAGAAGAGGATCTACAAGGCATTCCTTTTGTGGGAAAAGCAGGAATGTTACTGAATAAAATCCTCGCATCAATTGGCTTAACAAGAAATAATGTGTACATTGCTAATACTATTCCTTGGCGTCCTCCAGGAAACCGTACACCAACACCAAGAGAAATTGCCTTGTGCCGCCCTTTTATTGAACGCCACATTTATTTAGCGCGTCCTCGTGTGCTTATAGCACTGGGAGGCGTTGCAGCACAGTTTCTTACCGGAACTCAAAATGGCATCATCCGAACACGAGGAAAATGGCATGTTTATGAAAGTGAGGATAATATAAAGATACCTGTTATGCCAACCTTCCATCCTGCTTACCTTCTTCGAACGCCTAGTCAAAAGAAACTCACATGGATAGACTTCTTAGAAGTAAAAAATCGTCTCGATAACCTTTTGTAATTCTTTAATCTTCTTTGACACTAAAATTAAAAAACTTCTTTAACTCTTAAAACACGAATGGGAAAAACTATGGAACAGCCAACAACATCTATTTATCGTTTAGAAGACTATCAGCCAACTCCTTACGCTATCCCTAAAACACAACTTTCTTTCCAATTGGCACCAACAAAAAC
This sequence comes from Bartonella saheliensis, assembly GCF_902162175.1. Classification (NCBI taxonomy): domain Bacteria; kingdom Pseudomonadati; phylum Pseudomonadota; class Alphaproteobacteria; order Hyphomicrobiales; family Bartonellaceae; genus Bartonella; species Bartonella saheliensis. The sequence goes on along the minus strand of NZ_LR607196.1, from coordinate 29,952 downwards.
CTCTGTTACAGCCATATTGTCTATTGAACCCCGTCACGAAACAAAAGAGTTAACACCTCTTGTGCTTTCAGGCGATGATCTTACTTTAATTTCTGTTGCGATTAATGGTGAAATATTAGCCCCAAACACTTATAAAGTTACGCCTTCACGTTTAGAAATTACCACGCCACCAGCGGCTCCCTTTACATTGGAATTGGTTACGGAACTAAATCCTGAAAGCAACCGCCAACTTATGGGGCTTTATCTTTCAAATGGTGTTTATTGCACACAATGTGAATCGGAAGGGTTTCGCCGTATGACTTATTTTTACGACCGCCCAGATGTTCTTTCTACCTATAGAGTGAAAATTGAAGCCGATTCCCAAACAATCCCCATCTTGCTTTCAAACGGTAATCTGGTGGAAACAGGAACTTTAGAGAATAATCGCCATTTTGCCGTTTGGGAAGATCCTTATCCTAAACCATCTTATCTCTTTGCTTTGGTAGGTGGCGATCTTGATAAGTTAGAGGACTATTTTACAACTGCATCTGGACGACGTGTCGAACTTGGTATTTATGTAGAAAAAGGAAAAACCAAACGCGCTGCTTATGCCATGGATGCACTCAAACGTTCCATGCGTTGGGATGAACAATGTTTCGGGCGCGAATATGATCTTGATGTTTTCAATATTGTTGCTGTTTCAGATTTTAACATGGGAGCAATGGAAAACAAAGGTCTTAACATTTTTAATGATAAATATGTTCTTGTTGATCCTGAAACAGCAACCGATCAGGATTATAGAAATGTTGAACGCGTTATTGCTCATGAATATTTCCATAATTGGAGCGGTAATCGTGTTACCTGTCGCGATTGGTTTCAACTCTGTTTAAAAGAAGGCTTCACTGTTTATCGTGATCAGGAATTTTCATCAGATCAAAATGTACGCAGCCTGCAACGAATTGAAGATGTAAAAGCATTAAAAGCTACGCAATTTGTCGAAGATTCAGGACCTCTTGCTCATCCTGTCCGTCCTCGTCAATATAGCCAAATTAATAATTTTTACACCACAACGGTTTACGAAAAAGGTGCTGAAGTTGTCCGTATGATACGAACGATTTTAGGTCCCTCTCTGTTTCGTAAAGGCACAGATCTTTATTTTCAACGGCATGATGGACAAGCTTGTACCATTGAAGATTTTATTACCTGTTTTGCTGAAGTATCTGGCCAAGATTTCTCCCAATTCATGCTGTGGTATGAACAAGCTGGAACCCCCAACGTAGAAATCGATAGTCATTATGGTGATGGTGTTTTAACAATTCATGCAAAGCAACATATTCCCTCAACCCCACAACAAAATACAAAAAAGCCTATGCTTCTTCCTATTGCATTTGGCTTATTAGGCTCTAATGGAGAACGCCTTGCTTATGAAGCGGAAACAGATATTCAATCAGACGTTATGCTGTTGTCCAAGGAAAGCCAAACCTTTACATTAAAGGGGCTTTGTGAAAAACCTGTTTTATCACTGCTGCGTGATTTTTCTGCGCCAATCATTCTACACACACCATTCAATGAAAGCGAACTTATTTTTCTTGCTCAACATGATGACAATCAGATTAATCGCTGGCAGTCTCTTAATCAATTAATGACACAAGCTTTGATTCAAAGCATTCAAGATAAAACACAGGCAAAAGCAACATTCCCCCCTGCTCTGCTAAAGCTGATTGAAACGATCATAACAGATGAAAGCTTAGAGCCTGAATTTCGTGCTTTCTGTTTAAATTTACCTAGTGAGGTTGAACTTGCTCATACAATCGGTAAAAATATTGACCCAGATCGTATTCATTATGTCCGCAATCAGTTTTTAGCTTCACTTGCAAAAACCCATCAAGAGCTCCTAACAAAGTTCTATGGGCAAATGCAAACCCAAGAGCCCTATTCACCAAATACTGCACAAGCTGGAAAGCGAGCATTCAAGAATATCATACTGGATTATCTTTCCACCGCCGAAGCCAATCCAAATCGCGCTGCTTTACAATATGCAACAGCTGATAATATGACTGATCGAATGGCAAGTATCGCTGTTCTCGTGAAGCGTTTTAATAAAAGTGAGCAGACACAAAATGCTTTAAATGATTTTGAAAACCGCTATCGGCATGACCCTTTGGTTATGGATAAATGGTTTTCTATTCAAGCAATGGTTGCTGGCGCATCAACACTTGAGAATGTTCAAAAGCTCATGCAACACCCGCTGTTCTCACAAGATAATCCTAATCGTGTACGGTCCTTGATCGGTGTCTTTGCCTCTCATAACCCCACAGGCTTCAACAGAATGGATGGAGCATCTTATCATTTTCTTTGCCAAATCATTCTAGAAATTGACAAAAAAAATCCACAGCTTGCTTCACGATTATTAACCATGATGCGTTCTTGGCGACAATTAGAACCCATTCGGCAACAAAAACTTGAAACTGAATTAAAAACAATCGCTGCTGCGCCAAAGTTATCAAGTGATGTCGCTGATATCATCAATCGTCTGCTTATTTGAAACAAAAAAATATTTAAAATCAATATGATATGAATATTGATTTAAATAAATTCTAAAAAAAACCTCTAGCACCATTAAACCGATAAATAGGCAATCCAAGCCTGTTTATCGGTCATGTTTCAAATACCTTTTTCTTTTCATATTCCACATTCATAAAAGTAAAATACTTTTTTTTAAAAAAAGACTGGACAGAAGACTCCTGTTTTGATTCACTGCGCTTTGATGGGGTTACTCATGAAGATCGAAGCAGTTTTTAAATCACATTATTCCGCAATTAAAGGAAGAAGAGATGACTAAATTGGACGCATATAATGCGCCAACGGAAATATATGCTGATTCAAAATCGAGCGCTCAAGGTCATAAAGCGCAGACGAAGCGTATTCATCTGCTTTCTGGCTCTGCTTATCAAAAGCTTCTCTTTATTGAACCTTGGTTACGACGCTCACTTCCATTTGTTATTGTCACATTTCTTATTGTTCTTGCAGCCATTCGTTTTGTATCAATCTATGATTGGCGCAATACAATTGATAAAAGCACGCGTTCTACCCTCGCTCTCTTAGCTTCTCATATCACCAATACAATTGATCGTGACTTATTGGTTGTTTCTCAGAAAGGAAAAGTCTCTGTCCTTTCTCATGATCATTTGCAAAATATCCTCACCATTTTGCGCAATCAAGAGCTTATTAATCCTAGCACTCTCATCGCCATTGTTGATCAAAAAGGCAATGTCTTGGCTTCCTCCAGTTCAGAGATCGTCTTAGGAAAACCTTTGCAAGATTTTATCTCTGAGAGCATTGCTTTACAATCTCTTGGACAACACGCTGGAATTATGAAAATTACAATAGGCAAGAATACCCCTGCTCTTGCTTCATTTCATCAAACAAAAAACGGGCAATATGGCGTATTCATTAGCGAAAAGATGCAAGATAGCACTATGGAATGGCGCAGATTTTTTTCGCTTAATATAACTCTCTTCATTGGAACAAGCGGTATTATTCTTGCTCTTCTTTATGCTTATTATAATCAACTTTTACGAGCACGTAAGATAGATCTTATTTCCGAAAAAACTCAAAACCGTATTGATATGGCAATGATGCGTGGACGTTGTGGATTATGGGATTGGAATATGGCAAGTGGACGTGTCTATTGGTCACGGGCTATGTATGAAATGCTGGGCTATGTTCCTCAAGATGCATTGCTCTCCATTTCTCAAATTAGTGCCATTATCAATCCCAATGATGCCAATTTTTTTGATCTTGCTCAAGAATTAATGGGAGGCAAAAAAAAGCATATCGATATCAATATTCCCATGCGGCATGCTGATGGTCATTATGTATGGATGCGACTTCGCGCCGAAGTTACTGAAGAAGAAGAACCCCATTTGGTTGGTATTTCCTTCGATATTAGTGAACAGCAGCAATTGGCTGAACAAACAGCGCAAGCTGACCTTCGTATCCGTGATGCGATTGAAAACATTTCAGAATCTTTTGTCTTGTGGGATGCTGAGGGACGTTTAGTCATGTCCAATAGCAAATTTTGCGAATATGCCGCTATTCCTAAACAAATTCTACAATCAGGGATCCAACGTGCAACCGTTGAAGCCATGGCTCGCCCTGCACTCAGTGAATATCCCCTCAAAGATGATGGCACCGGTAACTTAACCAGTATTCGCCAAACGGCAGATGGTTATTGGCTTAAAATTAATGAACGGCGAACCCAAGACGGAGGATTGGTTTGTATTGGTACGGATATTTCTGAGCTTAAACAACAACAGGAAAAATTTGAAGACAGTGAAAGGCGTCTTTTTTCTTTTATTCAAGAACTCAAACGCACTAGAGGGAGTGCTCAACAACGTGCGACAGAAGTAGAAAAGCTGAATAAAAGTTTGAAAGCAGAAAAAGAGCGCGCAGAAAGTGCGAATAAAGCTAAATCAGAATTTTTAGCTAATATGTCTCATGAATTGCGCACACCTCTGAACGCTATTCTTGGCTTTTCAGATATCATGTTACAATCGACTTTTGGCCCCCTTGGTTCACAGCGCTATAAGGAATATATGCATGATATTTACAATTCAGGAACCCATCTTCTAACTCTTATCAATGATATCCTTGATATGTCAAAAATCGAAGCTGGAAGATTTACGCTTGATTGTAAAAATACCGATCTTGAACCCATCATTAGTGAAGCAGTACGAACACTTACACCACAGGCTCAAGAAAAAAATATTGCTGTTACAACAAATATCACCCCAGAACTTCATGCTGAAGTTGATGGGCGTGCCATGAAACAGATTTTCCTTAATCTCATCTCTAATGCGGTTAAATTTACGCCTTCTGGTGGAAATATTGATGTCTGCGCTTTCAAGAAAAAAGATAATCTTATTTTTAAAATTACCGATACAGGTGTCGGTATTCCACAATCAGCCATCAAAAAACTTGGGCAACCTTTTGAACAAGTTGAAAATCAGCTGACTAAATCCCATACGGGCTCAGGTCTTGGATTAGCCATTTCACGCTCCTTATTAGAGCTACACAAAGGAAAACTTGAAATTACTTCAAAAGAAATGAAAGGAACAACGGTAACGATTATAATGCCCATCACACAAAATTAAGTTTGTTTTTAATTTCTTCTGTTTGTTCTCGTTGTAACAAAATCTGTTTCCGTTTAACGCCCCAACGATACCCTGAAATAAAACCGTTTTTACGGACAACACGATGACAAGGAATAATGATGGCCAATTCATTACGCGCACATGCATTAGCAACGGCACGAAAAGCTTTTGGCATCCCCAAACGACATGCTAATTCCTCATATGAAATTGTTTCACCACACGGTATATCGCATAATCGTGTCCATACTTGTCGTTGAAAAACGGTCCCCTTTATATCTAGGGGAAAATTATATTTTTTTACCAACTTAGGCATTTCTATCATGGCTATAATATGTGCAACCTCTCTCTTAAATGCCTTGTCACCCACAACTTGTTGTGCATCACCAAAGCGTACCGTAAACTCCTGTAATAATTGCTCTGTAGTATCTCCTAATGCAGTATAACAAATCCCCTTTTGAGATTTAGCCACCAAAAGCTTTCCTATGGATACATCTTCCAGACAGAATATTTTCTTTTGGGAAATATTCAGCATTTTAACTTTCTCTCCATTTAAAAAAACTTTGAACATAACCTACAATAAAGGGAGAATATTCACATCTTTTAAAACCAAACATGATTATCCTGAAATTATCTTCTTCGTTATAGTATTAAAATACATCCTCACTATTTTATGGTCTGAAAACAGACAGAGATTGTCTTTCTTTTTCCCCTAAAAAACCAAGACTGCAACCAGAGCCAAAACCTAGCTTTTTTTCTTACAGTTTCCCCCTAGTAACCACTTCAATATAGTTCACTTCATAAATTCTCCTTAAATCCTAGATTGAATTTTGCTACACACTCTAACAAAAAAACACCTCATGTATCATTTTCATGCTCTATATCATCCTCTAAACAGCAGTGTTTTACAAAACAAAAAGATAAACTTCCCCTTTCATTTTACGAAACTTCATCAAGACATAATGGTTTATGTTTTATTCCCCACGAATGCTTGAATATTTTCATTTTTCGAAGCACTCTTATTGTCTTATTAAAGTTTATCCTTTTGATATACTGATCAGGTAATTCAACGAAAAAAAAGGAATTTATTTTCAATTTTATGAAAAAAAGCATGGAAAAGGCATTTTAGTGCTTACTTTCTTTGTCACTTAACTTATAAAATGACTGTAGCCTCAAAACTTAAATATTTTTCTTACCACAATCGTGTACGGATATTTATCATAGGAAAAAACCATGCCCAAACGCACAGATATAAAATCTATTCTTATCATCGGAGCAGGACCTATTATTATTGGTCAGGCATGTGAATTTGACTATTCAGGCACACAAGCCTGTAAAGCATTAAAAGAAGAAGGCTACCGAATTATTTTGGTCAATTCTAATCCCGCCACGATTATGACAGATCCAGATCTTGCTGATGCAACTTATATAGAGCCCATTACACCTGAGATTGTTGCTAAAATTATTGCTCGTGAGCGTCCCGATGCCCTTTTGCCCACCATGGGAGGACAAACGGCTCTTAATACTGCTTTATCATTAAAGCGTATGGGGATTTTAGACCGCTATCATGTTGAAATGATAGGGGCTAATGCAGAAGCGATTGATAAAGCGGAGGATCGTGCTTTATTCCGCCAAGCGATGGCAAAAATTGGTTTGGAAACACCACGGTCTATGTTAGCCAATGCCACAGAACTGAAAGAAGAAAATCGCCAGAAACATGCAAAAACGCGTGCTGAACTTAAAGAAAAACTTTCTGGTGTAGCCCTTGAAAAAGCCCTCGAAGAACTTGAACGCAACTGGCGACATACCGAAGCTGATCGCAAACAGCATTATATCGCCCATGCAACAGCAAAAGCAGTTCAAGCGCTTGATGTTGTTGGACTTCCAGCTATTATTCGTCCTTCGTTTACCCTTGGTGGAACCGGGGGTGGAATTGCGTATAATCGCTCTGAATTTTATGAAATTATTGAACGCGGGCTTGAAGCTTCTCCCACGACAGAGGTTTTAATTGAAGAAAGTGTTTTAGGGTGGAAAGAATATGAGATGGAAGTTGTTCGTGATAAGAATGACAACTGTATCATTGTTTGTTCTATTGAAAACATTGATCCGATGGGTATTCATACCGGTGATTCGATCACTGTAGCCCCTGCTCTCACCTTAACCGATAAGGAATATCAATGTATGCGCAATGCTTCGATTGCAGTCTTGCGTGAAATTGGTGTTGAAACGGGGGGATCCAATGTACAGTTTGCTGTTAATCCTGAAAATGGGCGTCTTATTGTTATTGAAATGAATCCACGCGTTTCTCGCTCTTCAGCACTTGCTTCAAAAGCAACGGGTTTTCCCATTGCCAAGATAGCCGCAAAACTCGCCGTTGGCTATACCCTTGATGAATTGAAAAATGATATCACAGGTGGTGCGATACCAGCATCATTTGAGCCTTCTATTGACTATATCGTGACAAAAATTCCTCGTTTTGCTTTCGAAAAATTTCCTGGGTCATCACCTGTCCTCACAACTGCGATGAAATCTGTAGGAGAGGTCATGGCCATTGGACGTACTTTTCAAGAATCATTACAAAAAGCACTCCGTGGACTTGAAACAGGACTTACTGGTTTTGATGAAATTATCATCCCAGAACATGCTGAAGGTGATGAAAAAAATTCTATACGCTCAGCCATTGCCATACCAAGTCCTGACCGTCTACGCTATATTGCTGAAGCTATGCGCGCGGGCTTATCCTTAAGTGAAATCCACCAAATCAGCAAAATTGACCCATGGTTTTTAGAACAAATCGCCTCCATCATTGAAATGGAGCAGCGTATCCGCATCCATGGTCTCCCTCAAGATCAAGATAATTTACGTATGTTAAAAGCTATGGGGTTTTCAGATGCGCGATTAGCAACCCTTACCGGAAAAGAACCCGATGATATCGCCGCTTTACGAAAATCACTAAATGTTAAACAAGTCTTTAAACGTATTGACACTTGTGCTGCTGAATTTTCTTCTCCTACAGCCTATATGTATTCAACATACGAAGTTCCCTTTGCCGGTATAAAGCACTCAGAAGCACAGATTTCTGAACGCAAAAAAATTGCTATCTTAGGTGGTGGTCCAAACCGCATTGGACAAGGAATTGAATTTGATTATTGTTGCTGCCACGCGGCTTTTGCCCTACGTGATGCAGGCTTTGAAGCCATTATGATTAACTGCAATCCTGAAACCGTTTCAACTGACTATGATACCTCTGATCGTCTTTACTTCGAATCTTTAACAGCAGAAGATGTTATCGCTATTTTAGAAGCAGAACAAGAAAAGGGCGAACTCGTTGGAGTCATCGTTCAATTTGGCGGACAAACACCATTGAAATTGGCAAGCGCTCTCGAAAAACACAATATTCCTATCTTAGGGACTTCACCTGACGCCATCGATTTAGCAGAAGATAGAGATCGCTTTCAAAAACTGTTATTTAAGCTTAACTTAACACAACCTAAAAATGGAATTGCCCACTCTATCGAACAAGCGCGCCTCATTGCCCATGAACTAGGATTCCCATTGGTTGTACGTCCCTCTTATGTTTTGGGAGGGCGTGCTATGCAAATTATCCGTGACGAGCGAAGCTTGCAAAATTATTTACTTGAAAGTGTACCTGAATTAATTCCAGAAGATATTAAAGCTCGTTATCCCAACGATAAAACAGGACAAATCAATATATTGCTTGGTAAAAATCCGCTTCTCTTTGACACTTATCTAACAGAAGCCATTGAAGTAGACGTTGATTGTCTGTGTGATGGCAAAGAAACACTAATCGTGGGAATTATGGAACATATTGAAGAAGCAGGAATCCATTCCGGTGATTCAGCCTGTTCTTTACCAGTCCATACGCTCTCACAGAGCATCGTCACTGAATTAGAGCGCCAAACAAAAGCATTAGCACAAGCACTTCATGTTCGTGGCTTAATGAATGTACAATATGCCATTAAAGATGACACTATTTATGTCTTAGAAGTCAACCCCCGTGCTTCACGAACAGTTCCATTTGTTGCAAAAACAATTGGTCGCCCTATCGCTAAAATGGCTGCACGTATTATGGCAGGAGAAACACTACACAATGCTCTCCAAGCTTATGGCGGATTACCTTCTTCACAGAAAAAACAACATATTGCCGTCAAGGAAGCCGTGTTTCCTTTTGCCCGTTTTTCAGGTGTTGATACACTTCTTGGTCCAGAAATGCGCTCAACTGGTGAAGTTATGGGGCTTGACTATGAGTTTGCGCTTGCTTTTGCTAAAGCACAACTTGGAGCTGGTGTAAAACTCCCTAAGGAGGGAACTTTATTCGTTTCTGTAAGAGATGAAGACAAAAAGCGTATCTTAAATCCTGTAAAACGTTTAACAGAGCTTGGCTTTTCTGTTGTTGCCACAAGTGGAACACAAAAATTTCTCACTGAACATCATATTGAGTCAAAAAAAATCAATAAAGTTCTAGAAGGTCACCCGCATATTGAAGATGCTATTCGTAATCGCCAAATTCAATTGATTTTTAATACAACAAGTACGCCCAGTGCCATCTCAGATTCCAAATCATTACGCTACGCAGCACTCATGCAAAATGTCCCCTATTATACAACAATAGCAGGAGCCGAAGCTGTCGTAGAAGCAATCAAAGCACTCAAAAAAAAGAGCCTTGAAGTGCGTTCCCTGCAAAGTTATTTCAGCTGAATTTCTTGCTATGTGGAAAAGCTCACGCTTTTTGATACTCTTTCTTGATTTTTTCTTTGTATAAAAAATAGCAATTAAAGCTTGCTTTTTATGCTAAAGGCTTTTATATGAACTTTATCGAATTTTCGGTTACGTGACTTTCTTTCCTGTGCGTTCTGCACTTTTGACGAAACCTCTCCCACCTAATTTCGATCTACAACCGTATTGAAGAATTATAGCTTCAGTATACAATATAATTATATATCTCAAGGAGTTTCCTATGTCTACAGGAACAGTTAAGTGGTTTAATACAACAAAAGGTTTCGGATTCATTCAACCTAGTGATGGCAGTGCAGATGTATTTGTACACATTTCCGCCGTTGAGCGTTCTGGTCTAACAAATCTTAATGAAGGGCAAAAAATTTCTTATGATGTTCTTCAAGATCGTCGTTCAGGAAAATTTGCCGCTGGTAACCTTACAGCTCTTTAAAATTTAAATTCTGCAATATTTCGTTTAAAAATCTTCGTCTATAATGACGAAGATTTTTTTTATTTTGTGTAAAGCAAAATTGATCTTGATAAAAGAAAACTCTGCTTATCTATTTTGCACAAGTTATCAAGATATTTCTATCCTTCCTCTAATACTTTTATAATCCTTAAAAGAAGAACTTCTGTCAAAATTCTCAAAAAATAATAATATAAAAACCCATATCAGAGTATTTTAAAAGTTTTTTATTGCATACAATATAATCTCTTATAGAATATTCTTAAAGCAATGATCATTTATTGATATAATATAAGGATTTTAAATTATGGCTTTTATTGCCGACAAGCTGTCTCGTATCAAACCTTCTGCAACAATTGCTGCTTCCCAAAAAGCGCGTCACTTAAAAACATTAGGGCGCGATGTTATTGCTTTAAGTGCTGGGGAACCAGACTTTGATACTCCAGACAACATCAAAAACGCGGCCATTGAAGCTATTCGAAGGGGAGAAACAAAATACCCTCCTATATCTGGAATTCCAGAATTGCGCCAAGCTATTTCTGCAAAGTTTAAAAGAGAAAATAACCTTCTTTATCAACCAGAGCAAATTATTGTTGGGACCGGTGGAAAACAAATTCTCTTTAATGCATTGATGGCAACGTTGAATAAAGGAGATGAAGTCATCATTCCATCCCCTTATTGGGTGAGTTATCCAGAAATGGTTGCACTTAATGATGGTACGCCTGTCTTTTTAGAAACAAAAGCTGAATTTTCTTATAAACTTCAACCACAAGAGCTCGAAGCGGCCATTACCCCCAAAACGAAATGGTTCATCTTTAATTCTCCTTCAAATCCATCAGGGGCCGCTTATACATATAATGAATTGAAAAAACTCACAGATGTTTTAGTAAAATATCCTCATGTCTCTATCCTTTCCGATGATATCTATGAACATCTCACGTATGAAGGTTTTACCTTTGTAACTCCCGCTCAAGTAGAACCAGCGCTTTATGAGCGTACACTCACAATGAATGGTGTTTCCAAAGCCTATGCGATGACGGGGTGGAGAATCGGTTATGCAGGGGGCCCACAAGAACTCATTAAAGCGATGGATATCATTCAAGGTCAGCAAACATCTGGTACGAGTGTTATTTCACAATGGGCTGCTGTTGAAGCACTCAATGGACCTCAAGACTTTATCACTAAAAATAAAAGTATTTTTCAAGCACGCCGTGATCTTGTTGTTTCCATGCTAAATCAAACTCCTGGTATTCATTGTCCAACACCTGAAGGTGCTTTTTATGTTTATCCTTCTTGCGCAGGACTTATTGGCAAGAAAACACCAAACGGTCAATATATCCAGAATGATGAAGATTTTGCTATAGCGCTTCTAGAAACAGAAGCTGTTGCTGTCGTCCAAGGATCTGCTTTTGGACTTGAACCCGCTTTTCGTATTTCCTATGCAATATCAGAAAAATTACTTGAAGAAGCTTGCACACGTATCCAACGTTTTTGTAATAGTTTAATTTAAAATTTTTAACATCATCTCTTATGAGAGTTTTTGCCGAATATAACTCTATCCAATAAAATATTGAAAGCTATATTAAGGACAAAGTCTATCGATTCAGCAAAAATATTCATGAGTAAGCATAACAAAAAATAGAAGCTGCAGATAAAAATCAAAAAAATCCAGCGATCAAATAAATAAATCAGTCTATTGTCATGAGAGATGAAAAACCTGGTTAGCTTTCTCTATCCAATTTATAACACTAAAAAGACCTCGTACTTTTAAACATAATCGTCCTGTATAATGAAACCTTTTCTATTTCTCAGCTTTCTTTTCGCCAGAAAATAAAGAAGAGTCTATCCTCTCCGTTATGTAAATAGTTCAATTTTTCTTAAATTTTTGCTGCTAACCACTTAATTAACTTTATAGGTTTTATGAACAAGCCCTTAATATTCATTCTCATACTCTCATAAAAAACACTCATGTATAAAGTTTTACATGCTTTATATCACACCCCTAAAGACAGTGTTTTTATAGTACAATAGAATAAACCTCTCTTAAATTCCTCGTTGAGCTTTAATATACTTAAAAAATTTGTTGGATATACATAAGTTTTGAAATTTTCTCTTATCAATCTTCCCATGCATCGCAATTTCTAGGCAGTCTTTTAAGCATAAAAAAAAGCCGGACAAATGTCCGGCAAATTTAGAAAATCCTCAGAGATAAAATCAATCTGACAGATCTTCGTAAGGGAACACTCAAGAAAATGCAATGGGAGGCAACATAATCAAGAGATAACATTCTATGTCATTTTATAAGCAGAAGCACAATAAAGACTTAAGCGTATCTGCTATGCAATAAACACATAGCTTTATTTTTTTAATCTCGTATCTCTTTATAATTAAATAGGAAGAGGTCATCCTCATACGATTATCCAATTTTTAATGTTATAACAGCCTTCACATTTGAACGTATTTACAAAAAGATGTTTTATCCCTTTTTGTAAAAATATTTATCCACACAAACGTCTTCTATTGTATGGCCTAAAATAGTTTGAGAAACCTTATAAGGGGTGTCGATTGTTTCAGCAAGCTAATCCCATAAACTAGAGTGAAACCCATGCAAACAAGCTCCACGTTTATTTTTTCATATAATTTGACATACAGCTCTCAGCAAAGTAACCGCAACCTCTAACAGAAAAAAACATTATGGGATAACAGGCGCACTTGTTTTAAAGAGACATCTTTCAAAACCCTCATCCCCCATCTCGCGATAGCGCCATGTGAATATTATAACGATAAAGCCATTAAATCCCTCTATCTTTACACTTGTGAAGGAGTAAAACGGCACTATATTACACGCACTTTACCTGCCCTAAATGTTTCAACAGCCCTTGGTACTTAAAACAGTTCAAAAGAAGTATGCTTTTTTTGTACAATTTTTATTCCCATGTCTCACCCGCTTGTGACATGTTCGTAAATAAGTTGATTGATTCGATATAAATAGATTTGAAATGAAAGAAGCTTAAGGTGCAAAACAACTCATTGTTGCTTATAAATTAAGGCATGAATATTAAAAAGACCACTGACGTGCTTTTAAAAAAATATAATCTCGAAAAGCATTCAACCTTGCCAAATTCTTTAAATTATAAGGATAACAAAAAAAAGTATCAAAAGAAGGAATATCAACCATATCAGGAAAAAGGCGTACCAAGCGCTCATCATTATTGACGATATAATCAGGTAGCACAGCAATTCCAAGATCACGCATAAGCGCATTCTTTATTGAAATAATATTGTTGATTTGTAAGACTGAAACACGCAATGATCCATCACTTCTACCGGCCTTTTCCAACCAATTTAAACCAGACAAATAAGGAGGAACAGGTTCACCAAATGAAATAATACGATGTTCATCGAGCTCAGACAATTTTTCCGGTTTTCCATAATTTGCAATATACTTTTCCGAAGCATAAACATGCATATGAATTGTAAAGAGTTTTCTTTGTATAAGATCGGGTTGTTGGGGTTGATGGAGGCGGACAGCACAATCAGCATGACACATTGTCAAATCAAGCTCTTCATCAGAAAGTAAAAGCTGAACCTGCATATCAGGATAAAGACTAAGAAATTCTGGCATACGCTCTGCAATCCACCCTGCCCCCATTCCAAAGGTCGAGGTTACACGTAAATGCCCTGTTGGTTTTGCATAGCTTTCACTTAATTGCAAACGTACACTTTCAAGCTTCATCAAAACATCATGAGCTGTACGATAAAGAGTTTCCCCCTGTTCCGTAAGAATCAAACCACGCGCATGACGCAGGAATAAAGATACCCCAACCTCTTGTTCTAAAGCCGATACCTGTCGGGAAACTGCTGATTGAGATAAATGAAGCTTTTGAGCAGCATGCGTAAAAGATCCCGCTTCTGCTGCTGCGTGAAAAACCCTTAATTTATCCCAATCCAACGGTGGCGCCACAATTAATCCTACCTAAATTAATCCTACCTCTAGATTTTCTATCAATGAATTATTAACGCTTAAGCATATCTAAAAACCGTTCAGCTTCCAATGCTGCCATACATCCCCTTCCTGCGGCTGTTACAGCTTGGCGGAATGTTTCATCTGTTACATCCCCTGCTGCAAAAACACCAGCAATACTTGTTGCTGTTGAATCTGGTTCCGTCCATAAATAGCCGCCTCGTTTTTGTTTCAGTTGCCCTTCAAATAGAGAAACAGCAGGATCATGCCCAATGGCAATAAATATTCCTTCTGCTTCCACTTGCATCTCATGACCTGTTTTAACATTTTTCAAACGTGCCCCTGTTACAACAGCGCCCTTTTCCCCCTGAGCTGGGAGCCCCACAATTTCTTCAACCACATGATCCCAAAGAACACGTACATTATTACAAGCAAATAACCTATCTTGCAAAATTTTCTCTGCCCGAAACTGTTCTCGCCGATGAACCACGCTTACACTTTTTGCTATATGCGATAAATAAAGGGCCTCTTCAACGGCCGTATTTCCTCCCCCTACAACAATAACATCCTTACCCCGATAAAAAAAGCCATCACATGTAGCACAAGCAGAAACACCACCGCCCATAAAGGTCTGTTCACTTTCTAAACCAAGCCAGCGCGCTTGGGCTCCTGTTGCAATAATCAGTGCATCACAAGAATATTGTGTTCCTGAATCCCCATATAAGACAAAAGGATACTTCAATAAATCTGCCTTTGTAATCGTATCATAGACAATTTTTGTCCCCATATTCTCAGCTTGTTTTGCCATTTGTTCCATCAACCACGGTCCTTGAATGGGGGTAGCAAAACCTGGATAATTTTCTACATCCGTTGTGATTGTTAATTGCCCCCCTTGCTGCAAACCTGTCACTAAAACCGGCTGGAGCATTGCTCTTGCCGCATAAACCGCCGCTGTATAACCAGCCGGACCTGAACCAATAATCAGCAGACGAGTATGCGATTGTACCATTAAATTCCCTTTATTTTTTACAACTTAATAATTCTATAAACTTTAACGGAATGTAAGCCTTTTAAAAAAATATTTTTCAATAGGCTCAATTATGTTATATGTACCTCTTTTCAAGTTTTATGAAAAGGTCTAGTTATCATTCATCAAGGCATACTAATGTTTAAGGGTTAATCTTTATCCTATAAAGAAAAAAACGTAAATTCTTATGAGCACAAAACTATAATAAAAAGAGATACAAAGATAGGGAACGGTCATTTTTCAGTTTATTATCAATGTCTGTGCACGTTTTGCGTTGATCATGGGAGGAGCGATGCTTTTGCCAATTTTGGTGGATTTGCATGACAATAACCATAATTGGATAATCTTTCTCTATTCTTGTGCCATAACCACCATGTTAGCAACGCTGATTCTTTTAGCAACGAAGGGGGCTACTTGTCGTTTTTCAGCACGGCTTGGTTTTATGCTCACTGTTTGTCTTTGGCTTACAGGAAGCATTGTAGGTGCTTTGCCTCTTTATCTTTCTCCTCTTCCCATTTCTCTAGCAGGAGCCATTTTTGAATCTGTTTCGGGAATTACAACAACAGGCTCTACAGTTCTTTCTGGTCTTGATCATTTATCGCGAAGTATTTTGTTATGGCGCTCTCTCATATGCTGGATTGGAGGAATCGGTTTTATCGGTTTAGCTCTCTTACTTTTGCCTTCACTACGTGTAGGTGGCGTGCGACTTTTTCATATGGAATCATCTGATAAATCTGAAAAAATATTGCCTCGCATCAATCAAATTGCTAACGGAATTATCATCGCTTATGTTGGACTCACATTGGCTTGTATGCTTTCTTATTTTGCTGCGGGCATGAATTTATTTGATGCCATTAACCATGCAATGAGTACAGTCGCAACTGCTGGTTTTTCAACGCATGATGCTTCTTTTGGCTATTTTTCTGATACACCAGCCATCTTAATTACTTCAACAATCTTTATGTTGCTTTCTGCTTTACCCTTCGTACTTTATGTTAAATTAATCCTTCCTGGGCACTCAAAACGTTTCCTTGACCCACAAGTGATTGTTTTTCTTCATATCGTTATTCTTTTCAGCTTTGCTTTAGCAGCGTGGCTACGATTTCATGATCATCGCGCTTTCCACTTGATTTTTCTTGATGTCATTTTTCATCTTTCATCCATTATTAGCACCACAGGTTACAGCGCTGAAGATTATCAACTTTGGGGGCCCTTTGCGCTTGGAATTTTCTTAATTGTTTCTTTTACAGGCGGATGTGCTGGTTCTACTTCTGGTGGCATGAAAATCAATCGCCTCATTATTCTTTGGCGTATTACACAAACAAATATAGAAAAACTTCTTTCTCCTAATGTTGTTGTAAAAGCGCGCTACGATCACTCAAATATATCAAACGATGTTGCCCAAGCCGTTTTATTTTTTGTCTGTCTTTATATGTTCTGCCTTGTTATTGGCTCTGCACTTTTGCTTACAACCGGTCTTGATTTTACCTCTGCCTTTACAGGAGTCTTAACAGCACTTTCAAATGTTGGTCCAGGCTTTGGAGATATTATTGGTCCTGTTGGGAATTTCTCTACAATCAACGATAATGCTTTATGGATTTTAAGTTTTCTAATGTTAGCTGGACGCCTTGAAATCATAACAATATTCGTCCTTTTTATTCCCGCTTTCTGGCGTGAATAATTCTAATGCATAGAGCATTTCATTCTACTATGATAAAAAATTGACAAGATAAAAAGGCGTGAACAATACGCAGAATAATATTCAACTTTCAATCGGAAGATTTTCTAAAATTTTAAATATCATATAAATGATTAATGTACAAATATTTCGGAAAAAACAATTAAGTATCAACAGCTTTGAAAGCCATAACGTATAGCACTTTACATTACATTCTTGAGCTTCTTTATCAAATAAAATGGAGCCATAGAATATCCTTTTTTACGAATAATCGCTCATATAAAAAATATGAATATTTGATAATAAAAATGCTTTTTCTCTAATAAGTCATGGCCTTATAAAAAAATACCATTTATTATCAATTCACTAGCGTATTAAAAAAACACCTAATGGTACTCATCACCCCCATTTCACAACAATCTTCATAAAAAGTATAAAAATCTCTTTATAGCTTTTCTTTAATAATTTTTATCCACCAATGCTATCCTCCAATTGTGATGTGTAAGAGGACAGCTCTCATTAATTTAATAAAAACAAATTTGATACGTAAAAACCTTAAGGTATTATGCGAATTGCAAAGGTAAATTATCTATATGAATCAATATATTGATCTTAGATTTGTCTTATTATGAATTTATTGAAATTATGTATGACTATTTTATCCATGGAGAGATCATCATTATCTTTTTTAAGAGAAGAAAGCACTTTTTTGCTCTCTATTTAAGTCTTACAAAACAAACAATATAAGTACAAAACTGTTAAGATAGTCCATAAATCTATAGATTTGTAGGTGACGCACCGTTTTCTTATTCTAAAATATTACTAGAATAAAAATAGCTTTCCTCCTTTCTCGTATGCTTTATCATACATAATCCTCATATCGCGTTCAAGCGTATACATTTTTAAACTTTTTTATTTAAATTTTGAAAAATTCTTATAGCATTCTACTAAAGACAAAATAAATTTTGTAAAATAACATTTATATCTTTAAGCTATTTTCTTGATAATTGCAAAATAACCTGTAAGGAACGCACTTGTTATCATTCCTTAAGAAGATTTTCGATATAATATTAAAGTGCTTTTTCCGCAAATAGTTCTTCGTAAACACTTTCAATCTCGCTTGCTTCTTTTTCCAAAGGAAAGTGGGTACGAACATGTGCTAAAGCTTTTTCCCCTGCTGCCATTGTTTTTTCTAAATCAGCCAAATAAGGCTCAATTGCTGCCGTTAAAGCAGCCCCATCTCCTGCTTTAACAACTGTTCCTGTTCCTTCCACAACCAATTCTTGATAAGCTCCCGCATCACTCGCTACAACAGCTGTCTGTGATGCCATAGCCTCCAAGGGTGTTAAGCCAAAACCTTCTGTACGAGAAGGTGCGACATACAATGACAAACGGCGGTACCACAAAGGTGTATTGAGCAGCTCACCAAGAAAAACAATGCGCTCTTCTAGACCGGCATCTGCAATCTTCTGGTGCATTTTTTTTTCAAAGTTATAATATTGTTCTGTTGTCCGACCAGCAATAAGTGCTGTCCACTCAGGATAGCGTGGTAATAGAGCAATCATTGCCTCGACAAACAAATCAGTCCCTTTTGAAGAGCGCACACGTCCAAAACACCCAACGGCATATTTTCCAGGAAGTCCTGAAGAAGAAAAGCGATCATCAAGAGTTTTAGGTGGTGAAAAACGCCTAACATCAATCCCATGCATAATAACTCTATAAGGCACTTCTAGATAAGATCCTGTCTGTACACTAGTAGCAATCACCCTATCCATACGCCGAAGCAACCACTTGGTAAAAGACTTATGATGACGTTGAGAAGCGGATGTAAAAACGAGTTTCAACTTCATTTTCAAAATATCGCGCAAAAAGATCCCACAAAGCATCTCAATATTGCGCCTTGCATGCCAAATACGAAACGGCTTGCCTTTCGGACTTTTCCAAAGCCCGAAAAGGTCCCGAAAGCCAAGAGCTGGCAAATTCTCTGGAAGCCCAAACCCCAAAGTAGATATACGTACCCCTTGCTCTTGCAGCAATGGAACGAGTTGAATAACCGTAGATGTCACTCCGGACAAACGTTTTTTAAAGTGAGGAGCAATAACCTCTGTTTCTTGCAAAGATACACGCATAACTATGAGATATCTAGATGTATTGAACCTTAATGATTTCGTAATTATGCGCACCACCTGGGGCATTCACTTCAATAACATCCCCCTCTTGCTTGCCAATAAGGGCACGTGCAATCGGTGAAGAAATAGAGATTTTACCAATCTTTACATCAGCTTCTTGATCCCCTACAATTTGGTACACTTTTTTTTCTTCAGTATCCTCATCTAAAAGTTTAATAGTCGCTCCAAATTTGATCTTATCGCCTGAAAGACGAGAGACGTCTATAACTTCTGCCCTTGCGATATAATCTTCAAGCTCATTGATACGCCCCTCATTATGGCTTTGTGCTTCTTTAGCAGCATGATATTCGGCGTTTTCTGACAAATCACCATGGGCACGCGCTTCAGAAATTGCTTCAATAATTCGTGGACGTTCCTGTTGTTGACGCCAACGCAATTCTTCCTTAAGACTTTCAAAGCCAGCTGTAGTCATCGGAACTTTTTCCATAATCCGTCCCTTTCTATTACACGGAAGGTTTAATAAAAATACAAAAAACGGCTTCCAAAATTACTTTTGGAATCCGAAAACTACGATCTTCTCCATTATATAGCACAGTATGCCTGTTTTCCATATAAAAATAAATAAAGAGAACAAAACATGCACTAATAGTGTTTAAAACATCTCATTTTGGTGCTTAAAATATTAAACTTCGCTCTCCTCTTTAAAGTCTCATAAAAAAGAAAGAATTGTAATTTTCTTTATTTTATCATAGTCTAGAAAAAGAAATCTTATGAGATACGAAGAGAGAAGGATAATTTCTAAAGAAATTCTTTGCAGAAAAATGAAAAAATTCGTCATTTTTTTTGTGTTTGGCTCTTTCTTTTTAGCCACAACAATATCTAAAGCAGCAGATGCCTTTGTAATAACAAATCTTAATTTTAGAACAGGACCCAGTACTCAGTACGCAGTTTGTGGCTTAATCTCTGCTGGAGAATTGGTTTTTGTTAAAAACTGTGAAGGAAATTGGTGCCATATCCGACACAACGCTCAAATAGGGTGGGTATCATCTCGTTATCTTTCATTTAAAGATGGCAATGACCTTTATCACACCTACACAATGTCTTTAGTTCCAAAACAGGCCACACATGATCATTCTCCATAACAGCCATGATAACTCATGCCCTCTTGAAGATCATCGTGGCAAGAATGCAATAGTGTCCTACGAGCGACTACAAAGATATCGCCTCCAAAGAAACATTTTAAAGGATTCATCTCACAAAAAAACTTTATTAATATACTCATGAAAGAGCCAGTAACCCACAACAAACCTGTGCAATAAAGTTTTGCCGCTATCGTAATGAAATTATAAAAATTAGTATTCCCTTTAAAATCACCAGAACTTTTCTATTAAAGGATACAACAATGAAAAATGGTGTCACAGCAACAGTAGAAGCTCTTTCTGCTCTCATTGCTTCAGGTAATCCTCTTTTTAAGAATGGCGCATTATGGACACCACACCGCCCTGTACGTCCTGAAAAATCTGAAGGAGGGATTCCATTTCAACTCGAAACATCCTTTAAAGCAGCGGGAGATCAACCCCAAGCCATTAAAGCTCTGGTTGAGGGCATTGAAAAAGATGAACGGACACAGGTGCTTTTAGGGGTTACTGGCTCAGGAAAGACCTATACGATGGCAAAAGTCATTGAAAAGACCCAGCGTCCAGCTCTCATTTTAGCGCCAAACAAAACGCTCGCAGCACAACTTTATGGAGAATTTAAAAGTTTTTTTCCTCACAATGCTGTTGAATATTTTGTTTCTTATTATGACTATTATCAGCCAGAAGCCTATGTTGCACGCTCTGATACTTATATTGAAAAAGAATCCTCTACGAATGAACAAATAGACCGTATGCGTCATGCTGCAACACGTGCTGTGTTAGAGCGTGATGACGTCATTATTGTGGCATCTGTATCCTGTATCTACGGAATTGGTTCGGTAGAAACCTATACCGCCATGACTTTACAAATACAAAAAGGGGACAAACTCAATCAGCGAAAACTTCTCGCTGATTTAGTTTCTCAACAATATTACCGACAAGATATAAACTTTGTTCGTGGTTCTTTTCGTGTTCGAGGAGATACAATTGAAATTTTTCCTGCCCATCTTGAAGATCGTGCTTGGCGACTTTCGCTGTTTGGCGATGAAGTAGAAACAATTACTGAATTTGATCCTCTTACAGGACAAAAAACAGCAGCTCTTCAATCCATTAAAATTTATGCCAATTCACACTACGTCATACCGCGGCCAACACTCAATCAAGCAATGAAAGCCATTAAAACGGAACTGGTTCAACGTCTTGACGAATTAAACGCAGCAGGACGCCTTTTAGAAGCGCAACGTTTAGAACAACGCACAATGTTTGATTTAGAAATGCTAGAAACGACTGGCTCATGCGCTGGAATTGAAAATTATTCACGCTATTTAACAGGACGACAGCCTGGCGAACCACCACCAACCTTGTTCGAATATATTCCGAACAACGCTCTTGTTTTTATTGATGAAAGCCATGTAACAATTCCTCAAATTGGTGGCATGTATCGAGGCGACTTTCGCAGAAAAGCCACTCTAGCAGAATATGGCTTCCGCCTGCCCTCTTGTATGGACAATCGCCCTTTGCGCTTTGAAGAATGGGATGCTATGCGCCCACAAACCATCGCTGTCTCTGCCACACCTGGACGCTGGGAAATAGAACAATCTCACGGTATTTTTGCTGAACAAATTATTCGTCCAACAGGGCTTGTTGACCCACCAACAGAGGTACGTAAAGCCTCAACCCAAGTCGATGATGTTGTAAATGAAATTCGCAAAACAATTCAGAAAGGCTACCGTACCTTAGTCACTGTACTAACCAAACGTATGGCTGAAGATTTAACGGAATATCTTCATGAACAAGGCATTCGGGTACGTTATATGCATTCTGACATTGATACATTAGAGCGTATTGAAATTATTCGCGATCTCAGACTTGGTACCTTTGATGTTCTCATCGGCATTAACCTGCTTCGAGAAGGTCTAGATATTCCAGAATGTAGTTTTGTTGCCATTTTAGATGCCGACAAAGAAGGTTTTTTACGCTCTGAAACCTCGCTCATCCAAACCATCGGACGCGCGGCACGCAATGTAGATGGACGCGTTATTCTGTATGCGGATACTCTTACTGGCTCTATCGAGAGAGCCTTAAAAGAAACAGAAAGACGTCGAGAAAAACAGATAGCCTATAATGAAGAACACCATATCACCCCCACCAGTATCAAAAAAAATATCGGCGATATTCTCAATTCAGGAGGAGAAAACCACCATACTCCTACAAAACTTACTAATTTTATCACGCAAAACAATATGGTTGGCAATAATTTAACAAGCCATATTCAAAATCTCGAAAAATCAATGCGCCAAGCTGCCGCTGATCTAAACTTTGAAGAAGCAGCACGACTTCGTGATGAAATCAAACAACTACAGAAAATTGAACTGGAAATGGCGGACGATCATTTACCAGATCATAGTGTACAACCCATCCATGAACTTGGAACGCCATCAAATCTTTTCACAAAGCCAGATCTTGATCACATGGGGCCAACAATAGACACTGGTATTTTAGAGCAGCGAAAAGCAAAAAAAAAGCCTCACAAAAATATTCCAAACAAAACGACAAGAAACACAAAAAAAGTTCGTCCAAATCAATAAATGAAAGATATCAAACTGTTAAAATAAATCTTTGCTCTCTAAAGTCTTAATAAGATATCATCAATGTACAATAGCATCCCGTCAAATGAATACCTCAATTCAAGGTTTTTCTAATTGAGTAAGCAACATAACAAAGAAACACCTCTCATAATAATCTTCTGAAAAGAAGACCCTCCCCCTAAAAATATTTCTAAATTTTAAAGCCGTAACAACTAAATCAAAAATATCTTTTTCATATTCCTCCATATAGCTTAGCGCAGAGGATAAGCTAAACTTTTATAATTCAGGCTCTTACAAAGCTATCAAACAAGATAAAAATTCTTATAACTTATGCAAGTAAATAAGAATTTATGACGATAATATAACACTATAACAGAAAGAGTAATATCTGTTTTTCATACTGCTATCGTTTATTTTAAAAGTCTTCTTACAATAAAATAAAAATAAAAAATGTCATTTTACATCAAATTTTATTAACACTATCAACGTTAATAAAAATCGATACAGTCTTATAAATGAAAATAAATAGAATATATTTTAAAAACAAAATTTTGTCATGATTTTATGTTGATATCTATCCAGAAGTCTTTTTATTCGTTTTACCAAAGTAAATCAAAAATCGTTCAGATTGTGTTCAGTTTGATACGTATAGAATAAGAAAAAATGCGAATTTAAATTTACATAATAAGGAGCATCGCTATGAAAAAAATCATCAAATTAGCGGTAGTATCAGCAATGTCAAATGTCATTATTTTTACGCCACTAAGCGCAACACTTGCGGGTACAACATGGTATAAAGAAAAGATAAGCTCGTGGACCATGGAGGATACGGAAAAAAGAATAGACGAGCAAATGAAACGTATGAAGAGAGAAACTTATAACAGCTTCTCTTCTGAGTTTAAGCCTATTCATGCTTCTTATAATAATTCCTTCCATCATATGGAACATAGAAGGCGTGAACAAAACCATTATCATGTTGAGAAAAAAACATATCATTATTTTGAACGCAATAAAACAACACATAGTCATAATGACGCAGGTGATGCTTTAGCGATAGGAATTCTTGGTCTTGCTGCCGGTGCAATTCTTAGTAATATTTTCAAAAAACCAAAACAGCCACAAATTATCTACCAGAATCCACAACACCCCCAAGTGATTTATCAAGAAGATCCTCAAGTCATCTATCAGGAAGTTCCAACAAATCAGGTTATTTATGAAGTTCCATCAACCGCAACATATCAGCCTCTCCAGCAATCACAGGTTCACGATTGGCTTCAATATTGCAAGAAAAAATACCGTTCATTCAATCCCAGAACAGGTACTTTTCGGGGGAATGACGGTCGAGAGCACGTTTGTTATGCTCCATTAAATTAACTTCTTTTACACTTTACTAAAGAAATTTTAAGTAACCCAAAAAAACACTCTCAAGTGTTTTTTTGGGTTATGTGTTAAACTCTTGCAGGAAAGGATTCCGCAGGCGCTCATAACCTAAGTAGCTTCCTGGTCCATGCCCACAGATAAAACGGACATCATCACCTAAAGGCAAAACTTTTTCCCGAAGTGACTTCATCAACGCGTCATGAGAACAAAAGGGAAAGTCTGTACGTCCGATGGAACCACGAAAAAGCACATCACCCAAGAGAGCAAAACGTTGTTTTTCATTAAAATAAATGACATGCCCAGGAGAATGCCCCGGTGTATGAAAGACATTAAACACATGGCCAGCAAAATGAACGCTATCACCATCTTCTAACCATTGATCCGGAATACACACAGAAGCATTCACTATACCATAACTTCTTGCACTCTCAACCACAGCATCCATCACAGGCTTATCATCATGATGTGAACCAATAATTTTAACACCAAGTGCTTCTTTTACTTGCATTGCTGCCCCCACATGATCAAAATGACCATGTGTTATCCAAATTGCTTCAACGGTAATACCCTCTTTTTTAATGACTTCTTGAATTTGAGGCCAGTCCCCACCAGGATCCACGAGAACCCCTACTTTTTGTTCTTTATCGAAAAGTAGAGTACAATTTTGCTGAAAAGGTGTCACCGGAATAATATGTGTACTAAAACTGCTCATGTAATCCTTTTTAAAAAGAAATCCTTTAAAGCTTATTTTCTTCAAGCTTACAAGGAATATTTCCTTCCTTCTATAAGATAACCTGCTCGACAGCTTTATGCAACTTATGTAAAGTTAAATCTTTTAAAAACTTCGTTTAAAGGTTTTGAAGAATGACCAATCACGTTCAAGTTTTGTGTGACGATGCTCCTCACCTTCTTGTGATTGATGACGATACACGTATTCGTAATCTTTTATTCCAGTTTCTCATTAAAAATGGATTTCGTGTTTCAGTTTCAGCCAATGCCACGCAAGCAAGACGGCTATTGAAAAGTTTAGACTTTGACCTTCTTATCGTTGATGTCATGATGCCTGGTGAAAACGGTATTAATCTTACCCATTCACTGCGCCAAACAAAAGATGTTCCTATTCTTATGCTCACAGCTTTATCAGAAATAGATAGCCGTATCCGTGGATTAGAAGCAGGTGCAGATGATTATCTAGCAAAACCGTTTGATCCTCGTGAACTTCTCCTTCGTATTCACGCTATTTTACGGCGTGGTTTGCCACTAAACCAGCCCAAAATCGAACAGATTGTTTTTGGACCATATATCTTTTCTATTGCACGGCGCGAACTCAAAAGAGGAGGAGAAATTATTAAATTAACTGATAAAGAACAAAAAATAATGGTTATTTTTGCCGAAAATGCAGGGGATATCATTCCGCGCCATAAATTTGCAATGGATGATAAAAATATTGGCGAACGTGCCATTGATGTACAAATCAACCGCCTTCGCCGTAAAATTGAAGATAATCCAGCACTCCCGATATGGTTGCAAACCGTACGAGGGATAGGGTATAAACTTTCAATTGAACAAGCATAACATGATCAAATCTTCAAGAAAATTTGTCCGCTGGCTAACGAAGAAGATGCCAAAACGGCTTTATGCCCGCTCTTTGATCATTATTATCGCTCCCATGGTGCTTCTGCAAACGGTTATTGCTTATGTTTTTATGGAACGCCACTGGCAAATGGTAACGGAGCGTCTTTCAATGGCTGTCGTGCATGATATCTCAGCCATTATTGATATTATTGAAACATACCCGCAGCAAGATAACTATGAAGATATCAAACGTATTGCACAACAACGGATGGGATTAAACATGGCTATCCTGCCCCCTACGCCTCTTCCTCCTCCAGGACCAAAGCCGTTTTTTGCAATTCTTGATTACTTCCTCAGTGAAGAAATCACTCGTCAAATTAATCGTCCTTTCTGGATTGATACAGTAGGCGATTCTGATCTTGTTGAAATCCGCATCCACCTTGGTCACGCTATCTTACGCGTCTTCGCACCACGTAGCCAAGCCTATGCTTCTAATACTGCTATTTTTTTAAGCTGGATGGTCGGAACAGCTCTTTTTTTATTGCTGATAGCGATTTATTTTCTACGTAACCAAATTAAACCCATCCAACAATTGGCTGAAGCAGCAGAAAGTTTTGGACGTGGGCGCCCTTTACCTGAAGGATTTCAACCACAAGGGGCTGATGAAGTTCGCCGTGCTGGCATTGCATTTTTACGCATGCGCGAACGCATTGAACGGCAAATTGAACAACGTACCATGATGCTTTCAGGTGTAAGCCATGATTTAAGAACAATTCTCACACGTTTTAAACTTCAGCTCGCCTTAGCAAATACTGATTTTGATATTAAGCCCCTTGAGCAAGATGTGAGCGATATGCAAAATATGTTAGAAGATTATCTTGCTTTTGCCCGTGGCGAAGGAAATGAAAGCGTTAAAATTTTTGATTTAAGCACTCTCATGCAAAAATTTTCCACCGATGCGCATCTTCACAAACGTCAATTTTCCTACACCATTGAGGGTCCTACACAAATACAAGTACGCCCCCGTGCCTTCACGCGCTTGGTCAGCAATCTTGTCTCAAATGCATTTTATTATGGAAGGACCATTAAACTAACAGCCAACTCTCAAAAAGAATCCTTTATATTGATCATTGACGATGATGGGCCTGGAATTCATAAAGATATGCGTACAGAAGTTTTTAAGCCATTCTTCAGAATTGATAAAGCACGCAATCAAGATGAAAGCGGAACAGGGCTTGGCCTTTCTATTGCCCAAGACATAGCGCGCAGCCACGGAGGCAATATTCAATTAGATGACAGTCCTCTAGGGGGCTTACGTGCTATCATTGATATCCCCCTATGAGCAATCTTTCAGAAAACCGTCTATAAACAATAACAAACTTGATATTTTAAGCATTCCCTACAGTTTCAAACAAAGTGTATTGTAGTGCCTTGTAAGCGCTTTCTCCCGATAAAGCCACCATCTGAAAAGCAACATAATGGCTTTCACAGGCTTTCAAAGCGTGTATCAACAATGTTTCAACCTGTATATGAGATGGATGCACTCCACCAGCCAAAAGGAGACCTTGCCGATAAATAATCGAATTATTCCTCTGCCAGTAATCAAAGTGTCCCAACAACAGCTTTTCATTAATCGCTAATAATAAACGTTGTATTTCAGCTGTTCGAGCATTTTCAATAGAAAGCTCAAATGAACAAGCCAAATGTAATGCTTCCTGCTCTTCAATCCATGAAAAAGCAAGACGATAATTTGCCCGTTTTCCTTCCACACAAACGCTAATTTCATCTTGGGCATCCCGCTCAAACGACCAATCATATTCACAGGCAATCTGTTCGATAAAGTCAACAGGATGCTCTTTTCTTTTTGTGGCGCAAAATGCAAGCCTCATCACAATCCTCAATCATCTTAAAACATTGTCAACAGAATATAAACCGCTTGAATTGTAACAATATTTTGTCACAATCAGAACTTTTACACCAAACAAATACACATTAAAAACACCAACACTCCCCCCAGAACACAATCGTGCTCTTTAGGTCAACCTGATAATCATAAAACGAATCATCAAGTCTTTTCAGTGTATTGATACAATTTCATAGCGCCAGCCCCCCTGATTCAAAAAAATGTATTTTACCCCCAAAAAAATTAAAAATAAATACGCGCTCTACTCTAACAGACTCAAGATTAAGCATTTTTTAGTTTCAAACATCCCATTGAAAAATTGGGGATATTTTTTTGAAGATTCTTTTTTTAGAGAAATTATTTTTCTTTTTTTCGTGTCTGCTTTTTTTCTAAATCATCAAGACGCTTTTTCAAATCAGCATTATCAGCATGGATTTTCAGCACCATCTCCTTAAAAGTCTCAAATTCTTCACGTGAAACAAGATCAAGTTTGTTGGCTATCTTTTCAGCCTGCACACGAAAAGCTGTTCCAGCTTCACGTCGTATACCTTGCGCAACATCAGCAGCATCTGTTGCTAATTTTGCTAATTCATCAAGAATACGGTTTGATCCATTACGCATAACATTTTTCCTTAAATTTTAATATTGACACACGCATTATAGCGTATTCTCATAACATTTAGATACTGTAATTTGTTCCTTTTATCCTATTTTTACCCTATTGTGCAGATTTTTCATGATGAGTTTGTTTGAAAATTTTTATATTCCTTTTTATCACCATAATTTTTCACCACGATAAATAATTAGAAATTTATTCCTCTTTCTAACTTATCGTCTTCCTGACTTGACCATTGTGCATTCATCTGTCATTCCTGACCATCAGAGTCACTTCATATCCATCTTATATAATGTTAAAGTGCTTAATTCATGAACAATCTTGTCTGTCCAGCCATTGCTTTTCCATCTTTTCTTGATCCTGTCATTATCCAGCTAGGCCCCATAACACTTCATTGGTATGGGCTTGGTTATGTTGTGGGTATTCTTTTTGCTTGGTGGTATGCACAAAAATTATTAAAAGAACCGTCTCTATGGCATAAAAACCATCCTCCCATGAATAAGGAAAAGATAGGAGATTTTGTTGTTTGGTCTGCTATCAGTGTTGTTGTTGGTGGACGCTTAGGACAAGTTCTTGTATGGGATCCCATTTATTATTTTAGCCATCCAAGTGCTATCATCGCAGTGTGGGATGGAGGAATGTCTTTTCATGGTGGTCTCATTGGCATTATCATTGCAATGATTTTGTTCGCCCGTAAAAATAACATCAAGATACGAGCAATGTTTGATATCATTGCTGCTGGTGCACCTATCGGTATCGGTATTGTAAGGATATGCAATTTCATTAACCAAGAATTATGGGGTAATGTTACAATACAATCTTGGGCCGTCTGTTTTCCCTTAGATCCTGACTATTTACCGCGCCATCCAAGCCAACTTTACGAAGCATTTATGGAAGGATTCCTTCTTTTCCTCATTCTCTTCATTGTTATTTTTGCTTTCAAAGCACTCAAACGCTCTGGCGTTGTATCAGGAATATTTATTATAGGTTATGCAATAGCACGCAGCATCTCAGAAGTTTACCGTGCTCCCCAAGAAGATCCAGAATGGTTTTCTACCCTTTTTCATTCTACTGGTTTTACCTACGGTATGGCTCTATCCCTTCCTATGTTCCTTTTAGGAGGATATCTCCTCCTTCAAGCTTTCAAAGAAAAATCTAGCAAAAATGGCGACCCTGAAAGAAAAAATTAAGAAAATCATTGCGCTTCATGGCCCAATCTCTGTCAGTCAATATATGACGCTAGCACTCACAGACCCTCAATTTGGCTATTATCGAACACAAACACCCTTTGGAAGCGCCGGTGATTTCATAACAGCTCCTGAAATAAGCCAATTATTTGGAGAAATGATTGGTATTTGGCTTCTCGCAAGCTGGAAAGCTCATGGTCACCCTCACCCTTTTATTATTGCAGAAATAGGTCCAGGACGTGGAACTTTAATGAGTGATATTTTGCGAACCATGCAAAAATTATCTTCAACCGCGTTTAATTCTGCCGAAATTTTTCTTATTGAAATAAGTGAAAAGCTCGCCAAAGAACAAAAAAAATCTCTTGCTCCTTATCAAAAACAAATCCATCTCATTGAAAATTTTAATCAAATTCCTTCAAAACCACTTTTTTTCA